>NZ_JASOKQ010000001.1:0-229153 GCF_030216265.1 Corynebacterium sp. UMB0012 | reverse complement strand
CCTTATATCCGCCCGATTTACCCAGCCTGAGCAGCAAGATCGCTGTAACTCAGACACACTTTTTGCTACTTAACCCCATGATCGCGCCCCAGACTGTCGCTAGAAAAAGACATTGCCCCGGATATGAAAAATCCTCCAACCTTTAGGCTGGAGGTCTTTGTACCCCGTACGGGATTTGAACCCGTGTTACCGGCGTGAGAGGCCGGCGTCCTAGGCCGCTAGACGAACGGGGCATAGAACTAGTGAGCCTGCCGTTTAAAGCATTTTCACTGCTGGCCTACCAGGACTCGAACCTAGAATGGCGGTACCAGAAACCGCTGTGTTGCCAATTACACCATAGGCCATTTGCTAACTTGCGCTGGAAGCTTAACGCCTTCCGGCTTCGCTCCCTTGCTCGCTGCAACGTGTAATAACTATAATGATCAACGCGTAAACTGCCAAATCGCCAGCGCACAACGCATTTTTAGGCCATTAGGATGGTAAATAAAATGCGGCGAATGACAGCGCTGTAGTTCAGCTATCATTCGCCGCCTTACGGGAGACACTCCTCCTACTGTGCCGCCGGCACGTAGGGAGTAACTTCACGGGCCGCACGAAGGCGAGCCAGGGTAGACTCTTTACCCAGCAGCTCCATGGACTCAAAGAGCGGTGGGGAAACCTGGGCGCCGGAAATAGCTACGCGCAGTGCACCGTAGGCCTTACGGGGCTTCAGTTCAAGGTCTTCGATAAGCGCCTTGGATAGTGCCGCCTCAATATTCTCGGTCTTCCACTCCGCAATGCCCTCGAGGGTCTCAATACCCACCTCGAGCGGCTGAATGGCCTCTTCCTTGAGGTTCTTCTTCGCTGCCTTCTCATCGAGCTTTAGGTCGGCATCCGGGGTCACCAAAAAGCTCATGAGGCCATAGGCATCAGACAGAGTCTTGATGCGGGTTTGGACAAGGTCTGCGGCGAAGGCGAACTTCTCGCCGTCATAGTCGGCCGGGAAATCCGTGTATTCGGTTAAGTAGTTACGCAGACGGAAGGCAAACTCTTCTGGGTCTAGCTGGCGGATGTGGTCCGCATTGATAGCCTCGAGCTTCTTCTGGTCAAAGCGTGCGGGGTTACCCAGCACGTCGTGGACGTCAAAGTTTTCTACCAAGTCATCCATGCTGAAGATGTCCTGGTCCGCGGACAGCGACCAGCCCAGCAGGGACAGGTAATTGAGCATGCCCTCAGGGATAATGCCGTTATCGCGGTGATTAAAAAGGTTGGACTGCGGGTCGCGCTTAGACAGCTTCTTATTACCCTCGCCCATCACGAAGGGCAGGTGGCCAAACTCTGGGGTGAACTCGGCAACGCCAATCTTCTTCAGGGCGTCGTAAAGCGCGAGCTGACGCGGAGTAGAAGAAAGCAGGTCCTCACCACGCAACACGTGGGTGATACGCATCAGGGCGTCATCGACCGGGTTAACCAGGGTGTAGAGGGGCGCACCATTGGAACGAGCCACCACATAGTCTGGCTGGGTCTCAGACTTGAAGGTCATCTCGCCACGCACCAGGTCGGTCCAGGTCCAATCCTGCTCCGGCATGCGCAGGCGCCAGACCGGCTTGCGGCCCTCAGCCTCGAAAGCGTCGATCTGCTCCTGGGTGAGATCGCGGTCAAAGTTGTCATAGCCCAGCTTCGGATCACGGCCAGCCGCCTTGTGACGCTCCTCCACCTCTTCAGCGGTCGAGTATGCCGGGTAGACAAATCCGCCGTCGATAAGCTTGTCTAGGACCTCTTTGTAGATGTCCATGCGCTGGGACTGACGGTACGGCTCGTGCGGGCCGCCAACATTGATGCCTTCATCCCAGCCCAAGCCGAGCCAGGTCAGGGAATCAATGATGGCCTGGTAGGACTCCTCGGAGTCACGGGCGGCATCGGTGTCTTCAATGCGGAATACCAGCTTGCCGCCGGTATGGCGGGCGTAGGCCCAGTTGAACAACGCGGTGCGCACCATGCCTACGTGCGGCGTACCGGTTGGGGACGGACAGAATCTAACGCGTACTTCAGTCATGCCCACCATCGTAGTGGAGTCCGCAATTCCAGTCCGCACCAGCCCAAGCGCCCCTGAAACCTGCCCGGCGCGCAGCAATTGGCAGTCGATCCCTACACGCAAATTGGGGTAATTGGAAACAGGTTTCACTACAAAACCACAGGTCAATGAAACTGACTTCCATTACGGCTAACGGGTTATGGGAATCATTTTCTATAGTTTCTGGTGAACTTGTGAGAACTGTAGAAAGGCCTTCCCAACTGTGGCTTCCCCACGCACCCGTTTCCTTGCCACGCTGAGCACTTTGGCACTTATCACTCCCGCCACGGCTGTCGCAGGCCCCGATGATGGCAAGCACATCGCTACCAATACACACGTTGACTCCCCCAAGTCTTTCTGGGAGAACAACGATTTCGTCCTGAAGTCCGAGTTTGGCGGTCAAGAGCCCCCGATTGCAGACACTGTTGCCTGGGTGGGCAAGGGCTACAGCGCTACGAATAACAGCAACCAGTATCTCTATACGCTTCCGGCAAACGGGACCCAAGACTACATTGGGGCCCCTGGCACGACTTACTACACAGCGCCGCACCAAGTATCCGGTAATACTTCGCCCATTTGGCTGGGCTTTGGCGCAGATGCTTCCCTGCCCACTGACAAATTTCGGGATGACGTAGCCTTCCTTGACTTGCTCAGCGTCGATGGCCCCGGCGAGGTAGAGCTTTTTACCAATAAAGATGATGAGGACGGCACCCAGCTGCACCGCATGCTCGGTTCCTTCCCGGATTCGCCGCACTCTGCCTACATTGTTGCCGGCACACATACGCACAACTCCACTCTGTTTACCAAGCCCGGACGATACCGCCTGACCTACCGCACCAGTGCGCGCGGAAAGGATGGCCAGCTCATAGCCAATGAGCCACAGACCACCACCATCCAAGTTGGCGGGCAAAAGCCCAAAGAGGAAAAAACGCCGAGCCTCAGGGAGCGCTTCGCACAGTCCGCAGCTGGCGACGCCGCTGCTGCAGGCTACAGCCTGCGCATGGCCCCCAAGTCCAATCCCGAAAAAGACGGCGACGACAAGCTCACCACCATTTCCTTCGACGCCAAGAACAAGGCACAAGGCACCCTCACGCTGCTTATCGACGGCTACTTCCTCACCGACCTTCCCGTTAAGGACGGGCATGCTCAGTGGGACGAATATATGGGCCCCGACCCGTCCCAGGTACAGGCCGTCTTCACCCCAGAGGGCGATGCCCCACGCTGGATATCCCAGCCCCTTGACTTCCAACCCGGCAAATCCAGCCACACCGATTCTTCTACCGCCGCTGATACGTGGCAGGAAACCTCCCACCCGCGCCAGCTTGCCCCCACCGAGGAAACCGAGATAAAGGAGCTCGGCTACACCATCCGCATGCGCAAGCAGGGCAATGGTGGCACCAAGATCGTGGTGGATACTGACGATAAAAACTTCAACGGCCTTCTCACCGGCGGGCTCTATGACACTAAGGGGGCTAAATACCCCACCGTGGATCTGGAAACCCCTATTACTAACGGCCACGGCGAGGTCGCCTTTGATGAGGGCGAGTACTTCGAAGGCTATTTTGCCAAGGTAAACCTCCTCCCCCATTCCACAGTGAAGGCCGGACACGCTAGCAGCGTTATTACCGAGTCTTTTGCTTTTGGTAAAAACTATGAAGTCAGTGAGAAGTTCTCCACTTCCAATGAGGAACCGGAAGCTACCCCAGGCAAGGAAGACACTCCGTCTTCCGCGCCGCAGCCAGGCACCGAAGAACCGCAAGCCAGCAATGCACAATGCAGAGAGAAGTACCTACTAGATCGTGGTCATGTAGACATCAAGGCCCAGCCTGCCGAGGGAGGCTTTGCAACGGTTCTGCGCGATGACACGGCACAGGTGGACAAGAAATCTGTTGACCGCAAACTCGATGACGTGGTGCTCGGCGTACACGATAATGCACTCACCCCGCGCAATAAGAAGCTCGCGGGCAAAGAGTTCGACTTCCTAGGAAAGCCTGGTGAGCGCTTCTATCACTTGCCACAAACCCAGGATCAAAACATCATTTGGCCCGGCTATAACACCCAGGACCTGGATTATTCCTCAACCAAGGACAACGCCGTCAACCTCAACTTGAAGCCCACCTCCACTCCGGACGGTGCCGAGTGGGGCGCATTCATCGATGGCTCCCATGGCAAGGGCTTTTCGGTCCTCGCCAATTCTGCGGCTAAGGACTACACCATCGAAACCAACTTTCCGGCCCATACCCATACGCACTGGGCCTTTTCCAAGCCTGGCTTGTACACTTTTGAGGCTACCTATACGGCCACGGGCACGGACGGCAAGGAACTAAAGTCCGCGCCCCAAACCCTCACCTTTGCCGTAGGCGATAAGACATTGGATTCCTGTTCCTTCCGCGCGCCGGGCACGACCGGGAGCGGAAAGCCCAGCGAGAGTCCAACAGACAAGCCTTCTGCGGAGCCTTCTCAGGAGCCTTCCACGCAACCGTCCACCCCAGATACCCCGGACACACCAGCCCACCCCGGCCGGCCAGAAGAGCCTACAGGCTCCTCGTTTAGCCCGTGGAGTTTGGTCCTACCAGCGGTCCTCGTGGTGATTTTCAAGGCCTTTTATAACTTCTTCCGCGATAACGAGGACCTCATCCGCAAGCGCTTCGGCCTCAACTTCTAAGCCTCTTCTACCCCACTAACTAGACGGGAAACCTCAATGCATCATTCACCTTCTTTTGCCCCTCGGCGCATCCCGCCGCGGCGCCGATTCATTCACGTATTCGCTGCCGTCTTTGCGACAGCACTGGCCTTCTTCTCCCCCGCCGCGGCACTTGCCTTTGATGAGGTCTTCGACTCTGGCCACGTAGACGCCTTCTATGTCACGGCCCCAGATGGCCAGCTACACCTATCGATGAAGGAAGACATCACTGGATCGGGCGTTCCACGCTCCGGCGATGATGTGGTGCTCAAGGTTGTCGAGGATGCCTGGTCGGATGCCACCGAGGCCGTGCCAGAGATCGGCCAACCCACCTACTTCCTGCCGCAGACACAAGATCAGCGCATCATTTGGCCGGGCTGGGATACCCAGCCTGCACGCGATGGCGGCTTTGACAACGTTGACCTAGAATTCGCCGAAGTTTCCGGCCCGGGTTCGGTATACGTCTTTGAGACCAGCGGTTTCGGAGACATACAGGCGGTTACTGATTCCGGTGCAATGGAGCTGGCCAGCGGCGAGGTTATCAACCAACCCAATCCAGCCCACCGGCACGTCAACTGGGCCTTTAGCGAGGCCGGCACCTACACCATGACGGTGCGCGCCCATTCCAACGGCGAAACCAGCAATGCTGTGACCTACACCTGGGAAGTGGGCGACGGCGGCGATGCGTCCACAGCCGATCGATCGGCTGACACGGGCGAGGTAAGCAATGACCAAGAGGATACGAACGCCCAACGACCAGCAGACAAGGGCGGCGCTGCAGCTGCCGATAAGTCCGGCGCCTCCGGGAACGAAGAGTGCACCCCGGGCATGACTCCACAAATCAAGGACGATACGGTCTCCCCCTCCCAGTGGCGCGATGCTGATGGCGCTACCTTTTATCTCTCCGATAAATCCAGCGTCGATCTGCCTCAAGAGGTAGGTCCAGTGCCAGCTGGTCAGGCGTGGATGATTGGTTCTACCCAGGTCGATGGTGTGCCGTGGCTCGGCGCTAATACCCAAAGTCCGACCATGCGCGAGAATATCCCTGGAGATGTCACCTGGGAGTTAGCAGGCTTCAAGGGACCCGGCCCGATGATGGTCTACTCCCAGGGCGGCTTGGGAAAGATCGTGGGCGATGAGTGGTTCCGCGGCAATGCAGATGCGGCGGAAGGAACCTATTCGATTGCTCCCAATACGCACGTGCACCCCAACTGGGTCTTTGGTGCGCAGGGCACCTATGACGTCACCATCCGCCAGGTGGCCAAGACCGATGAGGGCAAGCAAGTTGCCGGTGAAGCGACACTTCACTTCGTGGTTGGCGGCGACAAGCCGGCTGAAGCCTTTGACAACGGGCACTTCGACCTGGGTGCTGCGGTAAATCCGGAGGGCGGCGACTGCGGGCATGGTGCTGCGGCAGGTGGGGCGTCGGCAAGCGCTGGTGGCTCTACCGCAAATACCGGATCAAACACTGGCCAGTCCGGGCAGGCACACAGCAAGGGCGGTTCTTTAGCCAATACGGGGACTCCTATTGTTCCCTTCGGCATCGGAGTGTTGGGCTTGGGCATGCTCTTCCTCGGCCTAGGCATTGCCCGTCTAGCTGTAGCTAAGGCAGCGGACTAATGGCGCGTGCGCTTTCTCATAGACGCAGGCTTCGGACCATAGGCGCGCTGCTGGGCTCCTGCCTGCTGGCCACTGGTTGTGCCCCTTCGGCTGCGTTGGATACCGGAAGCGGAGAAAAATTCGCCGTGGTGGCCACCACCCCGATCCTCGCGGATCTTGCGCGCAACGTCGCCGGAAAAGATGCCCGCGTGCAAAGCCTTATCCCCAGCGGAAAAGATCCGCATACTTTTGAGCCAACGCTGCGCACGGTGCGCGATATTGCCAATGCCAACCTGGCGCTAAGCAATGGCTACCTGCTAGAGCCGCAAGCTCTTATCGATACGCTGCACGAATCCACCGACGCCCCCGTGGTGGAGGTCGCCGACGCTGCCTCCGCCCGCGGTGCCACCCTGGTGCCGCTGGTCGAAGATGTCTCCTTGGATGCCATTTGGCTGGGCCTGCGCATCAGCGGCGCCGCGCCACACTCCTCCGGAGTGGACTTTCGCATGGTCTCCGCCGACGGGCCGGGCGACGTGGCGGCCTACGTGGTCTCCGCCTTCGGTACCCCGGAGGTCCTCTTTAACTCGGCCGATGGCGTCGATGGCAAGGAAGATGCAGTAACCCTTCCTGCCAACGCCCACACCCACGTCTCTTGGGGGTTTTCCCAGCCAGGGATCTACCACCTCGGGTTCCAAGCAGAGGGCACCGACGTCCAACACCTCACTGTGGCCGTGGGAGTAAACCCACCTAAAGGCATGCATGTGATAGATTCCGGACACCTGGATATTGCAGGTGACCTAGCCAAGCACCGCATTGACCTGCGTGATCAGGACAAGCGCTTCGACCCTGCCACCACCGTGGTGTCAATCCCCTCTTCGGTACTGCAGCCCATACCGCCGGATCCGGCCTACCGCTTCCTGGGCAGGCCGGGATCGGATACCTACCTATTGCCGCAGGCGGTGCTGGGAAAACACATCCACGGCGAGGTGGACCCGCACCTGTGGCACAACGTGGACAATGCCATCGCCTACGTCGATGTCATTGCGGAGGAGATGGCGCAAGCAGATCCCTCCCACGGTGCCGCCTACCGGCAGCGGGCAGCGGCCTATACCAAGCGCCTGCGGGACACGGATTCCTATGTGGACCGCGCAATTTCTTCTATCCCTGCTGAAAACCGGCACCTAGTGACCACGCACCATGGCTACGCCTACCTCGAGCAGGGCTATGACATTTCGGTGGCGGGTTTTGTTACGCCCAACCCGGCCATCGAGCCTTCCCCGCGGGAGGTTATAGCCTTGCGCCGCACGCTGGAGAACCTGCATCTGCCGGCCGTTTTTGTCGAGCCCGTACAACAGGCCAGCGCCGACACTCTTACCCAGGCCGCCGCAGAACAAGGCGTGGCGCTGTGCCCCATTTATGGCGACACACTGGACGGCACCGTCGGCTCCTATATCGACCTCATGAAGTTCAACGCTGATTCACTCCAGCGTTGCCTGAACCCCAATTCCACTGATGGAGAAAACAATGCTTAAATTCGCTACCCGTACCGCTATCCGCACCGCCGCCTGCGCCCTTACTGCCGGCCTTGCTTTTTCTACGAGCCCTGCCTGGGCCGGCGACCTCGCACAAGTCGTCGGCGCCGAGGAACAGATCGCCCCACAGGGCGAGGACAAGGTCATCGACACCGGCCACGTTGACGTTGGCGCTTTGCTCGACGGCACCGATTCCGAACTCATGGCCCGCGATGATGCCGGCGACAAGCCCGTCTGGCGCCACCTGGATGACCTTGTCTTTGCCGTGGGCGATAAGGCGCAGCAAACCCTACCGGAGACCGATGACTTTGGCTTTGTAGGCGCCGATTCCGGCGAAAAGGTCTGGGTGGTTCCCCAAACCGAGCAGGTCGGGGTTCCCTGGCTGGGTTGGAATACCCAAGCGCCCTCGCTTGTCGATGCCGCCGATCGCGGAGTCACCATGGAATTCCTCGGCCACTCCGGTCCTGGCGACTTCTCCCTTTTCCTGCAAAACGGCGGCTTTGAAGCACCACAGCTGTTGTGGTCTACCGCGCAAAAGAGCGACGAAGACTTCTGGGTGGACCTCAATACCCACACCCATGCCAATTGGACGTTTACAGAGCCAGGCACCCATCAGGTAGGTATCAGGGTCAAAGGCAAGACCAAAGATGGCGCCGATTTCAGCACCGATGGCGTGCTCACCTTTGCCGTGGGCGATGATGCCGACGTCCAAGCGGCCCAAGATACTACTTGGAATCCAGACGATGCCCAGACCACAGGCTCTTCCATCCCCACTTGGGTCTTTATCCTCGCCGGCGTGGGTGCCGTCGTACTCCTGCTGGCCCTTGGCCTAGTACTGCGCTCTTCCAAGCGGGGCGATAGCCGTGGCTAAACCGCTCATTTCCGTTGCCGACCTGGACGTATCGCTATCCCACCGGCGCGTAATCACAGGTGCGAACCTAGAGGTCCGATCGGGCGAATTCATTGGGCTCTTAGGCCCCAACGGCGCGGGCAAGACCACGCTTATGCGTGCCATCTTAGGGCTCATCCCCTCCTCCGGTACCCGAGAGATCGGGGGAATCGTGGGCTACGTTCCCCAGCGGCACGAGGTGGAATGGGGCTTTCCCATTAATGTGTACCGCACCGTGCTCAGCGGGCGCACCGGCATCATTGGCTGGCTCAAACGGCCGCGCGCCGCGGACCACGCCGCGGCGGCAGAAGCTCTTCGCTTGGTAAACATGGAAGATTTTTCCACCCGCCCCATCGAAGAGCTCTCTGGTGGTCAGCGCCAACGCGTCCTCATCGCCCGAGCGCTCGCCACGCAACCAGACGTGCTGCTGCTCGACGAGCCCTTCACCGGCCTCGACGCCCCCAATACCGAGTCACTACTCGAGCTATTTGAGGAGCTTTCCCAGCGCGGCAAGGCCATCCTCATGTCCACCCACAACCTGTCTGAAGCGGCGCACTCCTGCCACCGCTTGGTCCTCTTTAACGGCACCGTGGTAGCCGATGACTCCGCTCCGCGCCTTCTTCACCAGACCGCTCCGTGGACGCAAACCTTTGGCGTACGCGCCGGTTCTCCCCTGCTTTCTGCCATTGGAGTCTCCGCATGATAGAAATTTCCTTCCTCGATTTCCTCCGCGACCTAGCTAACCCCCACCTCGACTTTCTCGCCCGCGCGGTAGGTATTTCTGTGCTTGCGGCCATCGTCTGCGGCGTCGTCGGCTGCTACGTGGTGCTGCGCGGCATGGCCTTTATCGGCGACGCCGTCTCCCACGCGGTCTTTCCCGGCTTGGCCATAGCCTTCGCTTTGCAAGCCTCCGTGCTCGTCGGTGGCGCGGTGGCCGGTGCGGTTGTGGCGTTGCTCATCGCCGCCTTTTCGCAGCGCCGCCACGTACGGGCTGATTCCATCATCGGCATCTTCTTCGCCGCTGCCTTTGCCTTAGGCATGGTGATCATCTCGCGCACCGATGGCTATAGTGCTTCGCTGACCAGCTTTCTCTTCGGCTCGCTCACCGGCGTATCCCGCAGCGATATCATCGTCGCGGCCAGCGTGTGCGCACTGGTTATCGCCGTCGTCGTAGCTTTTGGCCCCCAGCTCAACGCCACCTGCTTGGACCGGGAAACCGCCCGCGCCATGGGGCTTCCCGTTGTTGTGCTCGACATCATGTTGTACCTGTGTGTCACCGCTGCCGTGGTCATTTCTGTGAGCACCATTGGCAATATCTTGGTCCTCGCGCTTCTCATCACCCCGGCCGCGACGGCACGCCTGCTTACCACGCATCTTGCGACCATGATGTGGCTTTCCGCCCTCATCGGCGCGCTGTCCAGCTTCCTCGGCATCTACCTGGCATGGGCCATTGATCTTCCGGCCGGCGCCACCATCGTGCTCACGCTCACCGTCATTTTCTTAAGCGTTTGGGCCATCCATCCACTCCTCGGCGCCCGCAAGCACGCCGGTGCCTCGCTTTCCGACGCCCCACGTCCCGACACCCCACGAAAGGAATCCGTTACCTCATGAAACCAGTCTGCCGCACCACGGTGGCCCTAGGCGCTGCCAGTCTCATCGGCCTCGGCTCACTTTCAGGGACGGGCGTAGCCGGCATAGCCCCCACCTCCGCCCACGCAGAAGAGTCCGCCACGGCCTGCTCCGCCAGCGACTTCGATCTCATTACCAAGGGCCACCAAGACATGGCGCTTAGCGGCGATTCCGGCGACCTCAGCTTCACCGTCAAAGACGATGACAAGGGAATCAAGCATGACTCTGAGACCTTTGCTATTGAGGTGTCCGATGGCTTGAAACAGCCGCTATCTGGGCTCGGCGATAGTTCCCTTCCTGAAGAAGGCTGGGTGCTGCCTCAAACCCAAGACCCCACCGCTCCCTGGCTGGGCTTTAACACCCAGGAGCTATCCCAAGACCTACTCGCTGCTGATGACACTGCGACCTTAAGCATGGCGATCGCACAGGGCCCAGAAGATGGGCGCATTGTGGCCTACCAGGCGGAGCTAGGCGAAGCCACGGTGCTCATGGACACTGAAGATGGATCCGCCTGGGATTACCCAGGCAATTCGCATTCCCACCCGGCATTTGCGTTTACCAAGCCCGGAACCTACGCGGTGAGCTTTACCTTTGAGCTTCCTGACGGCTCCCGCCACCACCTCCATGCCGGCTTCCTCGTAGGAAAGCAAGCTGAGGCGAAGGACCTGTGCGGCGTGGACTATTCCGAAGCGGACGCGGCCACTGGTTCTGACAACGGCGCGGATAGCCGCCCCAAGCAACTGGAAAAGGACATCAAAGATGTAGACAAATCCATCGCCGGGTTAGACAAGGAACTGGAGAAGACCCTGCAGGAAGGCCAAAAATTCCTTGACGGCGGCGCACCTGACGAAGCAGAAAAGGGCAAGCACTCAACACCCAAGAAGCCGGCGAATACTGAAAAGTCTAAAGCGCCACAAAAGTCCCACGCTCCGACATCAACCCAATCCACTGCCCCTGCGCAAAAGTCCAGTTCTGGTTCACAAACTACGACCCACCACTCGGCTAGCCGTGTCAACGAATCTGCCTCCACCGCAAAATCAGGCAAGAGCACGTCATCTGGCTCGCACCGCTCCGCTTCCACCAGCGGTTCTTCCCACTCGACTGCGAAGAAGTCCGCCAGTAGGAAGGACACAAAAACCTCGTCCCGTGCGAAAGCAAAGTCCGCCGACGCACCCCGTGCACAGCATGTTCCAGATGCAACCGACACAGAGAATACGGACAGCAAGAATGTGCTGACCGATGCCGCTGCCTATACCACTACCCTCGCACAAAGCAGCTTCTGGGCGGGGATCCTGGCCGGACTGGGCGCATTCGCCTTAGCGCTCGGCATCGGGCTATTGGTCTATGTCCAGTTCTTCCGCAAAAAGAAGACACCACACCAGCACCAGGCCAATGATGCCACGTCGAACATCCCGGGCGTCAATTAGCGCAGGCCTGGCTTAAGAAAACAAAATGCCCAGAGGATCTCTCCTCTGGGCTTTAGCGGTGGCTAAGAGCTCATGCTTCTATACCCGAGTCTTGGACGACAGGAAGTCCCAGACCACGTTCGGCGTATCTGGCTGCCAGAACCAGGTGTGGTCTTGCGGAACCTTAACCAGTTGCACATCCTTTTGGCAGCCGTTAAAGCTCAAGCGTTCTGAACCGCCAGCTTCCGGAGTGGACTGGAAGGTCATATCGCAGCGATTTCGCTTCAGATAGCCGCCGAGCACCGTACGCACAGGGAGGTATCCAGCCTCGTGTCGGTCACCGCCCTCATAAGTCATCATCTTGTCGTTAACGCCGTGCATGATGAGGGTATTCATCGGCGCATCGGCACAGTTGACCTCAACCGGGTTGTAGAAGGCACCTGAAACCATAGCTACGGCAGCAAAGGTGTCCTGTGCGTGGCAGCCAAGCACCGAGGTAAAGCCGCCTCCATTAGACATACCCATGGCGTATACGCGGTTTCGATCAACGTGGTAGTCCTTGTCTACCGAATCGAGAATGCGCTTGATAAAGCGGATATCCTCCCCATCGCGCGTCTTAGCATAAGGCGCCGCCTCCCAAGCTCGCTCAAATCCCTCTGGATAGACGATAATGGCCTCGTTATTGGCCTCAGTGGCCTGCATGCGTGCATAGCTGGAGTAGTTCTCCGGGGAATCTCCCCACCCACCAAAGCCGAAGAGAACGGGCGCCGCCTTTTCCGGCGAGTAGTGGTTTGGAATACGCAACAAGTACCTGCGAGTCTTACCCTCATGCTCCATCTCTAGGGACTGCATGGAACCCGGCTTAAACGGCGGGTTGGGATTGATGCTGGTATCAACCATTGCCGGCCGCGGCGCTGGCTCGGGAAGAGATGATCCCTCAGGAACTGGCGCTGCACTGTTATCGCTGCTGCCATTTTCTGCTGGCGCCGGGGTGGACTCCTTAACACCTTCTGGAACTAGGTGGGACCCATCGGGCTGCGGAGTAACGGGCATTGCGTTTTCGGGAGCAGGTACTGGAGCTGGGGCCGGTGCAGGAGCGGGGGTTGGCCCTTCTTGTGCATGGGCAGGCGCAGCACACACAAGCGCAGCGCTAGCCAGCGCAGCAGCGAGGATTAAGTAAAGGGAACGATAAAGAAACTTAGTAACATTAGCCACAAGGTTAAAATTAACCACATTATTCACTTGATTCACTGTTTACACGCCCAGTGCACACTCAATTCTGTAAGAAAAGCCCAAGGCATTAAGCTAGATCCCCATGCACGAAGACAGACCAAGCACCGCCCCCGATTTTTTGCTTTCGCGAGCAACGGGGTCTGTCCGTACCCAAGGTGCGCGCCACACTTTTAATGACACCGACGCGGCGATTTCTGCCCTGCGCAGCAAAGATGTTGACATGGTCGTCGGTGCGATTCCGTTCGACTCTGACACGCCCGCCGCGCTAACGGTGCCGGAGGCCATCATCCGCGAAGAGGGTCCGCTGGAACCGCACGCCTACTACCGCAATAAGAGTTTGAGCTCCCGCGTGGTTGGCTTCGATCCAGAGCCCGAGGAGCACCTGCGCCGAGTTGAAGCGGCCATCGGCACGATCGAAACCTCCAAACTGGAAAAGGTGGTTTTGGCCCGCGCCGTAGATATCGAATTCCCTGAGGCTATTGATCCGCGCCTCGTGGCGGCTCGCCTTATCGACCTTTCCGCCAACCGCGATGGCTTCATTGCCGATCTCTCCCCCGCTGGGCGGCCGGGCGCGATGCTGGTTGGTTCTTCTCCAGAAGTTTTGGTCAAGCGTCAGGGCTCGACCGTTTCTGCCTTCCCCTTGGCCGGATCGTCACCGCGCCGCAGCGCAGCGGCTGAGGACCACATCGCAGGTCAAGATCTCTTGCATTCCGCCAAGGATCTCCATGAGCATTCCTTCGTAGTGGAACACCTGCGCCGAGTGCTTAGCCCGCTATGCGAGCAGCTAGACATTCCGGACGCCCCGCAACTCATTAGCACCAATGAGATGTGGCACCTTGGCACGCCAATTTCCGGGACACTCAAGGATAAAGGCTTGACCGCTCTTGAGCTTGCCCTGGCGACACACCCCACACCGGCCATCTGTGGCACCCCTGCGGAGGCCGCCCAAGCCCTCATTGAGACTGCAGAAACGGACCGTGGATTCTACGCCGGAGCGGTCGGTTGGTGTGATAGCTCCGGCGACGGCGAGTACATGGTAGCCATTCGCTGCGCAGAAGTGGCCGGCGATGGACTATCGGCGCGTGCTTGGGCCGGCGGTGGCATTGTGGGCGATTCCGATGCCCACGCCGAGTTGGAAGAAACCACGGCCAAGCTGCGCACCATTTTGAAGGCGCTTAGCCTCTAAGCTGCACGCTTGGCGACGAGCACAACATCGCTTTGGTGGTGCGCCCCCGCGCCTTCAGTCAAGTGGCGTTCACGACGAGTTAGCTCGACCGTTTCCAGCTCACGCAGGTTTTCCGCGAGCCATTCCGGCATCGCTGCCTCTGCCGACTCCATATCGTGATGGACATAGAGCAGTGTTCCGCCTGGAGCCACCAATCGCTCTAGCTTTTCCACCTCTTCTGGCGTGGCGCGTACCCCGCCATAGTGGACGCTGACCAAGTCAAAGGGCTCATGGCTAAAGTCACTAAACGTTGCGACCTGCGCCGCGACACCGCGGGCCCTAGTGCGTGCGACGGCAGTCGGGGCGAAATCAATGCCCAACACATCCCAGCCGTGGTTCTTTAGCCAGAGCGCATCCGCGCCTTCTCCACACCCGATATCAAGGGCAGTACCAGGGGTCAGCTTCGCAGCATAATCAACAAGGGTCTCATTGGGATTGCCCGACCACACCCGTTCAGAACTCTGGTAGCGTTCCTCCATTTCCTCGGAGGTGGGTACGCAGGCGCGGTGTTCTTGGTGGCTCGGGTTATGCACGGTGGATGGTATTGCGCAGGGTGCCGAGGCCCGGGATCTCGATTTCGATGGTGTCACCTGGGACCATAGGAGCGGTGCCAGCCGGGGAGCCGGTGGTGATGACATCGCCGGGCAGCAAGGTATAGGCAGCGGAGATCTCCTCCAAAATGCCGCCCATCTTCACAATCATCTGGTCAGTATTGGAATCCTGCTTTTGCTCGCGAGAACCCTCGTGCGTCAGATAAGCATTAATCTTCTGATCGTCTAGATTCAAGCTGTCCAGATCGGTTTCGATCCACGGGCCGAGCGGGCAGAAGGTGTCAATACCCTTGGCCCGAGCCCATTGACCATCCTTAAACTGCAGGTCGCGGGAGGAAACGTCGTTACAGATGGTGTATCCCAGCACGTGGTCTTTCCAGTTCTCGGCCTTGATGTTTTTCGACGGCTTAGAAATGACCACGGCAAGCTCGCCTTCAAACTCGACGTTGGTGGCGTAGTCCGGAATCTTGATTGCAGCATCCGGGCCAATGACCGCGGTAGATGGCTTGATGAAGATGGTGGGAGGAAGGCTATCAGCAGACTTTTTGAAAACCTCGGCAACGTGGTCCGCATAGTTGCGTCCAAGCGCTACCACCTTGGTGGGAAGGGTCGGCGCCAAGAGGCGAACCTCGTTAAGCTTCCACTCGCGGCCGGTTGGCTCCGGTGGGGTGAAGGGCGTGCCGGCAATTTCCTTTGCTACGAGCTCTTCCATTGGGGCATCTTTTGGCCCATCGATAATGGCGAAACAGATTCCTTCGGGGTGTGCAATTCGTCCTAAACGCATAGCGGTAATCCTACTCAATAGCCACCTTCACATGTGTGCAAAGGATACGGTGTTAATTAGTTAATTTGAGTAAATTTCCTTTGCCCTTTACTCACCGTTACTAACCCCGGTGCCGACTACGCCAGGAAACGCTGGGCACCTGGGGCGTCGGCAAGCGCCCAGCGCAAGAAGCCCGCTCTATTCGACGAGAAGCTGGGCGATTCGGTCACCGACTTCGACGGTCTTTACCGGCCCGTCGCCGCGGTGCGCAACATCGTGTGCCACAGCATCCTCAATCCGCTGGGCGTTGGGCTCATCTCCCACGTGGCGAAGCAGCATGGCGGCGGACAAGATTGCCGCCGTTGGGTCCGCAATCCCCTTACCCGCAATATCCGGCGCAGAACCATGCACCGGCTCAAACATCGAGGGATTCGCACCTGAGGCATCGATGTTTCCGGAGGCGGCAAGGCCAATACCGCCAGTTACCGCGCCCGCCAAATCGGTGAGAATGTCTCCAAAAAGGTTATCGGTGACAATGACGTCATAGCGCGCCGGATCGGTCACCATATAAATGGTCGCTGCATCAATATGCTGGTAATCTACACGAACCTCTGGAAACTCGGCGGCGACTTCATCAACAGTGCGTTGCCACAACCCACCAGCATTGACCAAGACATTAGTCTTGTGCACCAAGGTTAGAAGCTTGCGGCGCTGCGCTGCCCGCGCAAACGCATCGCGCACCACACGCTCCACACCGAAACGAGTATTTTGCGATACCTCGCTGGCCACCTCGTGCTCAGTTCCCTCTCGCAAGGTACCGCCGTTTCCGCAGTACAACCCCTCGGTACCTTCGCGCACCACAACGAAATCGATATCGCCCGGTTCAGCGAGCGGCGAGGAAGCGGTGGGATAAAGCCTGGACGGGCGCAGGTTCACGTGATGATCCAGCGCAAACCGCATCTTAAGCAACAGTCCTCGCTCCAGCACGCCTGGTGGCACCTCACCTGGGGCGCCGATCGCCCCCAACAGGATCGCATCGTGTTCGCGCAGACTCTTCAAGTCAGCGTCCGTGAGAAGCTCCCCATTGCGCAGATAACGGCGCGCGCCGAGATCATAATCAGTGGTCTCGATATCGGAGCGAACGGCTCGCAGCACCTTGAGCGCCTCGGCCGTCACTTCTGGCCCAATTCCGTCGCCGCCAATCACCGCAAGTTTCATTATGTAGGATTCCTTTCTCACAGAGTGGATATGGACTTACCCTACCAAAAGAAACCCGCGCGGCGCAGGAAATTACCTAACACCACGCGGGTTGAGACTCTGTTGCAGTCCGCAGCCTTATGCTTCCATGTCCAGCTGTTCGCATTCAGCTCCCAAGGCCGCATTAATGTCAGCGATGAGATGCTCTGGCACCTCGGCCTCCACGCGCAGAATCAGCACAGCATCAGATTCCTGTTTACCGTGCGTAAGAGCGGCTGCCACGATGTTGATTCCCGCAGCACCCAACTTGGTTCCTACCGTCCCCAATGCACCTGGGGCGTCCGCGTAGCGGAAGAAAAGGTTGCGGCCGGTAGCACGCATATCTACGCCGCGGCCGTTGATGCGAATAAACTTTTCGGTTCCATCGATGCCGATAAGTGCGCCGGTGAGCGAGGAGCTCTCGCCATCGGCACCGATAACCTTTACCTGCAGGGAAGAGCGGTGCCCCTTGGACTCCGTATTAGTAGTTACTTCCACCTCTACCCCGCGACTATTTGCGATCTGCATTGCATTGACAAAGGTCACCGGCTCCGAAGTAACGCCGCTAAACAGGCCTCGGACAGCAGAAAGTCCTAGCACTTCTACGTCTTCGGTAGACAACTCGCCGCAGGCCTCCACTTCAACGGCAACGGGGGCCTGACCCAAAAGGCGGCCAGCAGTAAGTCCTAGCTTGCGGGCGAGGTCCAACCAACCAGCAACCTCTTCTCCCACTGTCCCGCCAGAGACGTTGACAGCATCCGGCACAAACTCTCCTTCGAGAGCCTTCAAGACCGACTCCGCTACATCTGTTCCCGCGCGGTCCTGGGCCTCTACAGTGGATGCGCCTAGGTGCGGGGACACGGTGACTTGCGGCAGCTTAAAGAGCGGAGAATCAGTGCACGGTTCCGTGGAATAAACGTCAAAGCCCGCACCTCGATGATGTCCCGACTCGATAGACTCAGCCAGGGCCGCCTCGTCTACCAAACCGCCTCGCGCTGCGTTAATGAGAATCTGTCCTCGCTTCGCCTTGGCCAAAAGTTCTCTATCAAACATTCCTGCAGTCTCGGGAGTCTTTGGCAGGTGAATGGTCACGAAATCGGAACGCGACATCAGTTCTTCCAGCTCAACCAATTCCACGCCCAGCGCCGCCGCGCGAGCCGGGTTGGCATAGGGATCGTGCGCGACAATGGTCGTCTCAAAGGACTTCAGACGCTGGGCAAAGAGCTGGCCAATGTGTCCGAAGCCGACAATGCCGATGGTCTTTCCGTAGACCTCTACGCCCTTGAAAGAAGAGCGCTTCCACTCCCCTTCGCGCAGGGACTGGTCGGCCGCTGGTATCTGGCGCGCCGTCGCTAAGAGCAGGGCAATTGCCTGTTCACACGCAGAGTGAATATTCGATGTTGGCGCATTGACCACCATGACGCCCTTGTCTGTGGCCGTCGGAATATCGACATTGTCCAGTCCCACCCCGGCACGGCCCACAATCTTGAGCTTTGTGGCCGCTTCCAATACCTCTGCATCAACGGTTGTGGCAGAGCGCACCAGCAAAGCCTCTGCTTCCGGAACCGCGGCGAGGAGCTCCGCACGGTTTGGTCCATCTACCCAACGAACCTCAACGGAATCCCCCAAGGCCGCAACTGTAGATTGAGCTAATTTATCGGCAATGAGAACTACCGGCTTCGACATATCTTCCTTCGCTTAAGTGAAATGCGGTGCACGCGGGATGTCCGCGTGTCAAGGAAGTGTAGTTCAGTCGGGGTTGCCCTGCTTGATTTTTGCCTTAAATTCTTTCACTCGACCGAATTCCGGCCCCAGGGCCACTAAGGCGCCATCCTCTAGGCCGGCAACAGCGGCCATACTGTGTTTATCCTGCAGCGGATCGGCAGTCGGCATCACCAAAACCCTTCCACCGTAGGCCGCCGCCGTAATGACGTTTGCGATGGGGCTATCTTTAGTTGCAACGATATTCGGCGCCATTTGGCCGTCCCTGCGGGACTGCGCTGGTATGGGGTTCTTCTTTTTCTCATCAGTGCGCGCCTCGCCTTCATACGGCACCCACGCAGGGCGCAGCTCCACTTGGGGAGTCTTATCCAAACGCGCGATATCCTTCACCATCTGTTCTGGGGAAGCAACCACCTTGGAGCCGTACTGGAATGCCGTGAACTCCCCCAATGCTTTATGCGTTCCCGGATCCTTGATCACGTTGAAGTCCCCAGATGTTTCCGTCCACGGCACGTCTCCAATTACCACCAAGCGACTTACCCCTAAGTCCGTGAGCAGCTTATGGATTTCCAAACGCCTAGCATCGTCATACTGCACCGCCGGCAAATGCTGGTTTACCGCCAAGGTCGCTGCTCGAAGGGTTGATTTATCATCCCCTGCGAAAAGGACCAGGGAATCCGAGTCTTCAAAAAATAGGCGGCTGGCTTCAATCCCAATGGTGTCATCGACAATGACAAACCTTTGATCAAATTTCGGATCAATGAGCCGATTTTGGTTTTCCGCCTTGGCCTTGTTGAGGTCAATTTCAGACTCGTCCAAATCGGACAAACCACGTTTGACCAGCTTGGATTCTGTGACCGGAGTGCCACAGGCTGATAGCGCTAGTGCAGCAACCAGCACTGTGGCTGCCAAGCGCACTGATTTAGCGATCAAAAGCTTGCGGACCTTCCTCTCCACCACAAAGGTTTGTTTCATCCACATCACGAATAACGGGTTTACCTAAAGCATATTCCACGATGCCCAAGAACCTATGGCGGCGATCCGCAAGGAATTCACGCGGCTGTGATGCGCGCAGATAATCCAGATTCATTTCGTGAGATGCTAGCACCTCATCAAATTGCGCATCTTCCATGATGGACTTGGACTGAACGCGGGGTAGGTAGCGGTTAGGAGCGAAACCGTCGAGCACCACCTCGGTACGCTTGCCCATCGGGGTGTAGTTCATGACTGACTCTGCCAAAACGGGATCAACTCCGTGGCGCTTGCACCAGTTCAGAGGAAACACGGGGAAGAATCCTGGCTTCAGCTCTTCAAACGTATGGCGATTGAAGGCCTTTCCGGTGCGCCAGTCCTTCGCGCCGCGCGCCATGAGAAGGGCGTAAAGGCCATGCCAGACACCGTCTTTGTCATCTACGGAAAGCAGACGAGATTCACGGAAGGTGGCATCGGTGACAGTTTTCGGAGCCTCATCCGTAGCACCGGCTACCCATTCGGTGACCTCATCGACGTCGCGAGCAGCGCGCAGCTGCACCGCAGAAGAACCGTAGAGCTCGCCAAAGACACCACACCAGAACCACTGGTTGATGCGGTCCCACGACTGCTGGGTAGACAGCGCTCCCCCGCGCTTAGCCAATCGGGCGATGATGACTGCCAGGGGAACGATCTGCTCATTAAACGGAACTTGGTCCAAGCTAAGGATGCAACGCTGCGCGAGGAACTCGGAGACTTCGCGGAAAGTAATGCGCAGATCGTTGGCCGCCGACTTGTACTCCGCCAAAGACAACTTCAAAATATCCTCGCGCTGGCCACCGGCACAGCCCTTTTCGCCGGAGACCAGAAGCGATACTGCGGAAAGAAACTCGGTGCGCCCAATTCCGTCCAAGGCTGGGGACTTACGCAGGTCCTTTTCCACTTCTTGCCAATCAGTGGCCAAGTGGAAGCTGGGGTCCTCAGAGGCGAAAACGGCAGTAAGAAGATCGAATACATCCATCTGCAGGCCGGCCGAGTTCGCTTGGGCAAAAATCGAGCCGATGCCGGCTCGCTCCGTCTCGCGGGAAAGTCGAATCATTGGCAGGTCATAGCCAGACAAAGGTCGAATGATGCGATTATTAAAAGCCGCCAGTTCTGCGCTGTATTCCTGCTTGGTTGCTGCAAGTTCAAAGAGCATGCTTACGCCATCTTCGCTCAACAAAGAAGCCACGGGAATGCACATATTCTCTAGTGCATCTTCGCGCGATAGGATGTCGCCCTCAATTGCCGGTGCGAAGTGCGAACGAATCTTACCGTCTTGATTGACCGCGAAGATGGCGTCATCCGGCATGAGATCACCGCGCACGGCCGCACGAATATCGATAAAAAAGCGGCGGTGAATCTTCTTCTTGCGGAAGTCAGTGGTGTCTACGAAGCCTTCGCCGTTGAAGCAGTGATACAGGGTGGTCAGGCGTTGTTGCCCGTCCAACAGGAGCAAGCCGGGGTCGACGCCAGTGTCGGGTGCGCCGGCAAGGGCACGGGGACGGAAGCGCATCTTTTCGTTTCGAGTATCGAGAGCCATGAGCGCACCGATGGGATAGCCGCGCAACACGGAAACAATGAGGGAACGAATACGATCTTCATCCCAGGCATAACTGCGCTGGAAGTCAGGTAATTGGATATCCCCGCGATCAATTCGTGCAAAAAGGTCTTTGAGATCATAGCTTGGCGTCGTAAAACCCATGGCCCTCATCCTACTCCCCGCACTGGAGTTTTACCTGACACAAATAAGGCAAAACCCACGGTAAACATGCCTGTTCACCGTGGGTGTGCGCTACAGACGCCGCCTTTTATTCCTAGGCAGTAGCATCCAGCGGGTTCTTGACCCAGCTCATCAAATCGCGCAGCTTGGTGCCGGTCTTTTCAATTTCGTGCTGCGCAAATTCCTCACGCAGATTCTCCAGCTCCTTGTTGCCGCCTTCAATATTGGCAAGCAGGCGCTTGGTGAAGGTGCCATCCTGGATATCGGACAAGATATCCTTCATGCGCTGCTTTGCATCGGCATCGATTACGCGAGGGCCAGAAATGTAGCCGCCAAACTCGGCGGTATCAGATACCGAGTAGTTCATGTTGGCGATGCCGCCCTCAAACATCAGGTCCACGATGAGCTTCATCTCGTGCAGCACCTCAAAGTAGGCCATTTCTGGCTCGTAGCCAGCCTCAGTCAGGACCTCGAAGCCGGTGCGAATCAGGAACTCTACGCCACCACACAGGACAGCCTGCTCACCAAAGAGGTCAGTAACCGTCTCTGCTTCGAAGGTCGTCGGGATAACGCCGGCACGCGCACCACCGATGGCTGCGGCATAAGACAGAGTCAGATCGTGGCCTTCGCCCTTAGGATCCTGTTCGGTCGCAATCAGACACGGAACACCCTTGCCATCAACGAACTGACGGCGAACCAGATGGCCAGGCCCCTTTGGTGCAACCATGCCAACGGTGACATTGGCTTGCGGTTCAATCAGCTTAAAGTGGATATTCAAGCCGTGCCCAAACAGCAGCGCATTGCCGTCTTCCAAGTTGGGGGCAATTTCATCTTCAAAGATCTGCTTCTGAGAGGTATCTGGTGCCAACAGCATGATTACATCCGCCCACTTGGCAGCCTCTGCAACGGTCTTGACCGCAAAGCCTGCCTCCTCAGCCTTTTCGGCCGACTTGGAGCCTTCACGCAAGCCGATTACAACCTCGACGCCGGAATCGCGCAGGTTCTGCGAGTGCGCGTGCCCCTGGGAGCCGTAGCCAATAACGGCTACCTTGCGACCCTGAATGATAGACAGATCTGCATCATCGTCGTAGAAAGTTTCAATAGCCATGTCGTAGTCCTCAATTCTGTAGTGATTGTAAGTTCAATGAATCAACGTCCCACCTAACACTGTACCACCCTATGAGACGCTATGCCCATATGATGGGATTTAATTTCGTGGAGGAGCCATCGCCTTGGGACCACGCCCCAAGGCCACGTCACCAGACTGCACCAGCTCGAGCACACCGAATGGCTCCAGGACATCGAGAAGCGCCGCTAGCTTTCCAGGGGTGCCAGTAGCCTCCACCACCACTGATTCTTGTGCCACGTCTACCACGCGGGCACGGAAGATATTGACGGCATCGACCACCTGCGGCCGGTTGGCATTATTTGCAGCCACCTTAACCAGCATCAGGGCTCGCGCCACGGTCGAATCCGCTTCGAGCTCCACCACCTTGATGACCGGCACGATCTTGTTGAGCTGCTTGGTCACTTGCTCCATAATCCTTTCGGAAGCATCGACCACGATGGTCAGCCGGTTAATCCCCGGATTTTCCGTTTGGGCAGAAACCAGCGAAATGATGCTGTACCCACGCCGGGAAAACATGCCGGTCACGCGCGACAAAATTCCCTCTACGTCTTCTACCAGGACCGACAGGGTATGCCGGGAAACGTCACTGGGGGCCACGCCTATACCTCCTGGATAGTCTCGTCGATATCGGCAGGAGTTTCTGCTGCCGATTCATTTTCATCAAACAGCGGGCGCAAGCCGCGGGCATATTGAATTTCTTCGTTAGACGCCCCACCGCCGATCATGGGCCAGACTTGAGCATCCTCACCAACGATGAAGTCAATGACCACGGGGCGGTCATTGATTGCGCGGGCCCGTTCAATGGCCGGCACCACTTCTTCCTCACAAGTGACGCGGATGGCCTCGCATCCTAGCGCCTCTGCCAAGCGGACAAAGTCCGGGGTATAGACATCTCGTTCTCGCAGCTTGGTATTGGAATAGTTCTCGTTAAAGAACAGTGTCTGCCACTGACGGACCATGCCGAGGTTGCCGTTATTAATGACAGCAACCTTAAACGGAAAGCCCTCCAATGCCGCAGTGGTGAGCTCCTGGTTGGTCATCTGGAAGCAACCGTCACCGTCAATCGCCCACACCTCCTTATCCGGGCATGCTGCCTTGGC
Source organism: Corynebacterium sp. UMB0012 (assembly GCF_030216265.1). Lineage (NCBI taxonomy): Bacteria > Bacillati > Actinomycetota > Actinomycetes > Mycobacteriales > Corynebacteriaceae > Corynebacterium > Corynebacterium sp. UMB0012. Next base: position 205,672 of record NZ_JASOKQ010000001.1, on the reverse strand, counting down.
ACCGAGGGCCGCCGGGACGGCATAGCCCATAGTTCCGGCACCACCGGAGTTGATCCAGGAGCGTGGGTGTTCAAAGTTAATGAACTGTGCCGACCACATCTGGTGCTGACCCACACCGGCACAGTAGATAGCCTCAGGACCGACGGTTTCACTCAGCTTTTCCACCACAAATTGGGGATTGAGCTGCCCATCCGGAGTGGGACCATAGCCACGAGGGAACCGTTCCTTAAGCCCATCGAGGTAGTCCCGCCATGGGCCTACTTCCGGAGAATTCACCGCAGAGTTCTTGCGGTACTCCTTTAAGAGGCCTGCCAATACCTTGCGCGCATCACCCACGATTGGCACGGCAACGTCGCGGATTTTCCCAATCTCAGCCGGGTCAATATCAGCATGAATTACCTGAGCCTCAGGGGCAAAGGTGGAGGTATCACCGGTTACTCGATCATCAAATCGCGCACCGATAGTAATCAGCAGGTCAGCTCGCTGCATGGCCGCAACCGCAGGGACGGTGCCATGCATGCCCGGCATGCCCATATGCAGCGGATGAGATTCCGGAAAGGCCCCCAAAGCCATGAGCGTAGTCACGACGGGGATTCCGGTACATTCCGCAAACTCACGCAGTTCCTTTGCCGCCTCCGCCTTGATGACACCACCGCCGGCATAGATGACTGGCTTTTCTGCCTGCGCAATGAGCTCAACCGCTTGCGCGATCTGGCGATGGTGGGGCTTGGTCGTCGGTTTATATCCAGGCAGATCAAACGTAGACGGGAAGGAATATTCCAATTCACCGTTTTGCACGTCCTTTGGGATATCCACCAAGACCGGCCCCGGACGGCCCGTAGAAGCCAGATGGAATGCGGCTGCAATGGCAGCTGGAATCTGGCTCGGCTCCGTCACGATGTAGTTGTGCTTGGTAATCGGCATCGTCACGCCGCGGATATCGGCCTCTTGGAAGGCATCGGTTCCCAAGAGGTTGCTGCCCACCTGGCCGGTGATGGCAACGATTGGAACGGAGTCCAGGTTGGCGTCGGCTAGCGCTGTCACTAAGTTGGTCGCACCCGGCCCGGAGGTGGCAATGCATACGCCCACCTTGCCGGAAGCTTGGGCGTAGCCTTCGGCGGCGTGACCGGCACCCTGTTCATGGCGGGTGAGCACATGGCGCAGCTTGGTCGAGGTGTGCAAAGCATCGTAGAGAGGAAGCACAGCACCGCCTGGAATGCCGAAGACGAGATCGGTTCCCAAGTCTTCGAGAGTGCGGACAATGGCGTGGGCACCACTCATCCGCTCCGGAGCGTGGGCGCGTGAGGCTGCAGCCACCGAAGCGGGCGTGGGCGAAGTTGTCGTAACCACGGTTAATGTGCTCCTTGGAATGGTCTATTACGGGTCCTGATCATCATTGGCACCGGCTCCAGATATGAACAAAGCCCCCGCGGGCTTGTCTGTCTGCGGGGGCGAAATGCGTCGACGTCATCGGTCGTCGCGGTCACCACCGCGTTGGTACTACCTGAAGTCGAATAATGATCATGGGCATGACTATACACTGATAGGTATTGCGCACGTGCCGATTACCCCCTTTTGGGATCACATTCCCATGTGATGGGACACGCCTGAAAAATAGGTTCGCCCTTGCCCGCCTAAGTGAATTAGGCTTGCACACTATGACTCCACCACCTAAGGACAACAAACCTCGTCACTCCACCACCCAGGCAGAGGTTTTCAAGCCATCCCGCGACCACATCTTGGGCATCCTCATCCTGTCCGCCATTGCTCTGCTCAGCATCGGATGGGCCCCCAAATACCTCGCATGGCTGTTCATTATCCCCATCCTCGGATTGTGGTGGGTCATAAAGTCCCGCACCAAAGTCTCCGAAGCTGGAATCGCTATCTCGTACGCATTCCGGAAAAATATCCAGATCGCATGGGACGATTTTGCCGGAATCGGCTTCCAACGCGCCCGCGCCTTCGCCCGCACCAAGGCCGGCGCGGAGCACAGCCTGCCCGGCGTTACCTTTAACTCGCTCCCGCGACTTTCGGAGGCTTCCCGCGGCCGCATCCCTGATGCCCTTACCCAGGGCCGTGAAGCGGCAGATGACAAGGTGGTCATTGTCCACCGTGACGGTCAACAAGTCCTCCTCAGCAAAGAAGAGTATGCGGACTACCTCGAGCGCCACCCCGAGCTCAAGCCTTCGGCCGAAAACTAAATACGCCGCCTAGACTCTCCCCCACATCCCTTGAAGGAATGGTGACTGAAAACCATGTTCCCGCTGCGCTCAAAAGTAACTACCGTCGGCCGCCAAGCCTCTGGTGCCCGCGCCCTTTGGCGGGCCACCGGCACCAAGGAAAATGACTTTGGCAAACCGATTGTCGCCATCGCCAACTCCTACACCCAATTCGTCCCCGGCCACGTACACCTTAAAAACGTTGGCGATATCGTCGCCGACGCCGTGCGCGAGGCCGGAGGCGTACCCAAGGAATTCAATACCATTGCGGTCGATGATGGCATCGCCATGGGCCACAGCGGCATGCTCTACTCGCTGCCTTCACGCGAAATCATCTCCGATTCCATCGAGTACATGGCCAATGCCCACACTGCCGACGCCCTGGTGTGCATCTCCAACTGCGATAAGATCACCCCGGGCATGCTCAATGCGGCGCTGCGCCTGAACATTCCCACCATCTTCGTCTCGGGTGGACCGATGGAGGCCGGCAAAGCCGTCGTGGTTGATGGCGTAGCCCACGCCCCCACCGACCTCATCACCGCCATCACCGCCTCTGCCAATGACGCGGTATCCGATGAAGGCTTGACCCAAGTAGAGGAATCCGCCTGCCCCACCTGCGGCTCCTGTTCCGGCATGTTTACCGCCAATTCCATGAACTGCCTGACCGAGGCACTCGGCTTGGCGCTGCCCGGCAACGGCACCACCCTGGCCACCCACACGGCCCGCCGCAGCCTTTTTGAAAAGGCCGGCTCTACCATCGTTGATATGTGCCGCCGCTATTACGGCGAAGAGGACGAATCCGTTCTCCCCCGCAATATCGCTACCAAGGAAGCCTTCACCAATGCCATGGCGCTTGACATGGCCATGGGCGGATCCACCAACACCATCCTGCACACCCTCGCAGCCGCACAGGAGGGCGAGGTGGATTTCACCCTCGATGACATTAATGACATCTCCTACCGCGTGCCCTGCCTGTCCAAGGTCGCACCCAATGGCACCTACCACATTGAGGATGTCCACCGCGCCGGTGGCATCCCCGCCATCTTGGGAGAGCTTCGCCGCGCCGGGCACCTGAACTTGAAGGTGCATACGGCGCTATATGACAACGCCGAGCAGTGGCTCGATGACTGGGATATCCGCAACCCGCACGCCACCGATGAGGCTCGCGAACTGTACTACGCCGCGCCGGGCGGTGTGCGCACCACCGAACCATTTTCCCAATCCAACCGCTGGGACGAGCTCGATACTGACGCCGCTAATGGCTGCATCCACGACGCCGATCATGCCTTTTCTTCCGACGGCGGCCTAGTTGTCCTGCGCGGAAACCTGGCTCCAGACGGGGCCATCGTGAAGGCAGCGGGCGTTGAAGAAGAGCTGTGGACCTTCTCTGGACCCGCCCGTGTGGTCGAATCCCAGGAGGAAGCCGTATCGATAATCCTGAATAAGGAAGTCCAACCCGGCGACGTAGTGGTCATTCGCTATGAGGGCCCGTCCGGCGGCCCGGGCATGCAGGAAATGCTCCACCCAACCTCCTTCCTGAAAGGCGCCGGATTGGGCAAGGCATGCGCCTTGATTACCGACGGCCGCTTTTCCGGCGGCACCTCCGGCCTTTCCATCGGCCACATCTCCCCCGAGGCGGCCCACCAGGGCCTTATCGGGCTCATCGAAAATGGCGACACCATCACCATCGACATCCACGAGCGCCAACTCACCCTGGATGTGGACGAGGACGTGCTGAAGCGCCGCCGCGCCGCCCAGGAACAGCGCGAGCAACCGTGGACTCCAGTGAACCGCAACCGCCCCATCACCAAGGCACTGCGTGCGTATGCAGCCATGGCCACCTCTGCCGATCGCGGCGCGGTGCGCGTGGTCGATGGCCATGTGAATTAGCCAGGATTAACTGCTAAATCCCTGTGAGCCTCGGTGGGGTGCACGCCCGTTTACCTGCAGATCGCATAAAGTGTACTGCGATGAAACTCGCGCGCACCCCATTTTTCCGTTATGCCTTAGCTCTGCTGGGCCTCATTTTTGGTGCCAGGAAGGTTGTTCAAGACACCCACATCACGGACTTTCCCATTGACATGGTGGTCTACCGCGAGGGTGTCAAGGCCTTCCTTGAGCACCGCTCCGTCTATAGCGAACCCATGTTAGCCGGGGACATTGAACTTCCCTTCATTTATCCACCCTTTGGCGCGCTCGTCATGGTTCCGCTCACGGCCTTTGACGGCATTGACCACGATATGGCGGGCGACATCATGGTCGTCCTGTCCGATCTGCTCCTGCTCGTCTGCCTCTACTTTGTCTTCAAGGCGGTGCTGAAGAAGCCGGAGTTCCTCTTACCCATTACCGCCATTGCCTGGGCCATTGCCTTGCGCTTTGAGCCGGTTGACCTCAACAATGGTTTTGCGCAGATCAATATCGTGGTGATGACGCTGGTTATCCTCGACCTGGTTCCACGCAAGCGCTTCTTGCCCCAAGGTATCTTGATTGGCCTAGCCGCCGCTATCAAAATTACCCCGCTGGCAATGCTGCTCTACTTCCTCATGCGCAAGGAGTGGAAGCAGATTGCCACGGCTTTCCTCTCCGCGGTCGCTGCCACTCTCCTTGCCGCAGCCTTCCGCTGGGACGCATTCGTGGAGTTCTTCAGCTCTAAATTGCTCGATATGGGCTCTGGCGGCGACTTCGGCGTCGCAACCGAGTACCAGTCCAATAGTTCCCTCAAGGGAGCCATTCAGCGCATGTATTCCTCTACGGAAGCCATGGACGCCAATGGACTGACCATCAACCTTGCGTGGCTCGCAGCTTCCCTTGTGGTTATTGCCTTTGCTGCGTGGCTTATCAAGCGACTGTGCGAGGAGCATCTGCTTGTCGACGCCCAATTGGTCACCGCCCTCACCCTCCTCCTCATCTCCCCTGTTTCCTGGTCGCACCACTGGGTATGGCTCACGCTCATCATCCCGGTCTTTGTCTACCGCGCCTGGACCTGGCTGCCGTCAGGTTGGGCTGCGGGCAGCCTCCTGACCGTCCTTATCGCCTGGGCAGCCATGCTGCTGACCGTCCCTCCTAAGTGGTGGTGGGGCGATCAAGTCGATGTCCACGCCATGGAGCGCTACCAGAAGTTCTGGGTGGATGACTTCGTATGGCTAACCATACTGACCGTCGCACTGTACGCAGCCGCGTTCTATGCCTCCCGGCGCATTACTCGGAACACGAGTACCGCTACTCCTGCCCCGCTAGCGTCTTAAGCGCTGCAAGGTGCGAATCGAATGCGGCCTTACCTTTAGCCGTGAGCATCACCCATACCGTGTCCTTGCCACGCGAGGAACCATACTCACGAAAGCGACTGATATACCCCTCTTTTTCCAGTGCGCTTAGCTGCTTCGACAGCGTGGCATCAGACTGATTCACCTTGTCCCGAATCGCCGCAAAGCGCATCTCCTTGTTGATGGCGCCTTCCACTGCCCCAGCCGCGTTGAGCACCGCACAAATTTTAAACCGATTAAGCGGATGGATTACTGGGTCGAGTTCACTCATCGCCGCTCGCCTTTTTGCTACTTGCATTGTTACGGGTGGACAGATCCATTGCCCCTGACTGCAACGCCCAAAATGCCGCGATTCCCCAGAAAGTGAAAACCACCACTGCCGCAATCAAATGTCCTTCAAGAAATGTAATTAAAAAAATGGGGCAGAATAGGACAAAGAAACCTACGTAATACTTTTTGTCCGCCTGCGGCTGTTCCAACGGATCCTGACGGTAGCTTGGGCGCACATCCCTTCGGCTAGCAACCATCCACCCCACTGCTCCAACAATGATCACGATGGCAGCAATAAGAATCCAAATCGAAGCCCCCGCTCCCCACTGACTCAAGGCCACATAACCGCCCGCCCCACAAACAGAGAAGCAAGCATTGAGAAACGTCTTCGACTGATTTGTCGATCCGTTCTCCACTTCCTCATTGAAGGACAGTGCCTCGTGCACACTTTCGTCCATGTTCCTCGTTCCTCTCACCTTCGACGTTTCGTTGTTTTCCACTTTAGAAAGTATCATACTTTCCACCCCAGAAAGCAAGAGTAAAAGAAAATCCGCCGCTATTGCGACGGACAACCTATTAGCGCCTAATTCAGCGGATTAACCCCTGCGCCGAAGAACCAGAGGGCGGCGAGGATGGCGATGCCGATGAGAACAAAGGCCCAGGAAGTACCCAGTGGGCGGCGCGCCCAAGAGCGCTTGAAGTCAAGGGAGATAAAGCCTGGACCGGTAAACTGCAGGCCTACTGCGATGACAAAGAGAACCAAGGAAAGCCATACGGATTCCGGCCAGCTAAAAACGTCCAGGCCGGCATCGGTCTGGGCTAGCTCGTGGACGGCGGTAAAGCCAGTCACTACCAGGCCAATCATGGCCGCTAGCGGCGTAATGAGGCCGAGCAGCAAGAACACACCAGCGATAAGCTGCATGGTCGGCACCGCGATAGACAGTGCGGTATCCCAGGCATAGTTGGCAAATTCGCCTTCCAGGCCGGACAAGCCTTCGCTATCGCCAAGCGTAAAGAAGGTCTTTGCTCCCGCAACGATCAGGTAAGCGCTCAGCGCCAAGCGGATGAATAGAAGGCCGAAGTCGATGGTGCCGCGGCGACCATAGCGCTGATAGCCTTCCTTTTCTTCTTGTTCCGCATGTAGGCGTGCCTCGCGCTCCTCTGCGGTTTCGGTGCTGAGGGTGCTGTCCACGGGGCCGTCGGCAGTAGCAAGTTCCGTCTCCTCCTCTACGCTAGCCGGCGTGGTGGACTCCGGTTGTGCGAAGGCTACGGTCTCCTCGCCGGCGTTGCTGTCCTGACGTGCGGCTTCATTTGCGCTGGAATAGGACAGTACCTCGGTTTCAGGGTGGTTCTGCTGCGCCTGGGAAGGCTTGATCTCCTGTGGCTCAGCGCGGCCGGCGCGCTCGAAAAGCCCGGGCTTCGACTTTTTCTGGCCGGAGACAGAATCCTTGCTAGCGGGCTTCGCGTTGTATGTAGGCACGTCCATATCCTCATCAAACGGGGTGGCTTTATCCGGTTGCTGCTTATCGCTCATAGCTCCAACTTAGGGCACGTGCCTGCACTTTTGTGGTACCCACCACGGCGCGCCGCACGAGCTTGCGCGCTATGTGGCCACCAAGTCGCTCGCAGCTTCGAGAACCGAACGCGTAAGTTCGCTCAAAACCTCCGATTCCAAGCGCCACCGCTGCCAGTAGAGGTCGATATCGAGCGGGGAGTCGTCGAGAAGCACCAGCTCTTTTGCCGCTAATAGGGGCAGTGCTTGGGCTTGGGGCAGCAAACCCCACCCCAGGCCAACGCGAACGGCCTCGAGGTAGCCCTCGGACGAAGGGATCTGTGACACCCGGGCACGCACCACGGACGAATCAATGAAGCGCTCCCGCATCGCATCGTCCAAAACCTGGTCGTTAGGCCCATATCCCACCAGCGGCATGGTTTCCCAGGTCAAGCGGCCACTATGAAAGCTTTCTGCAATATGCGGCGCCGCGACTGGGAAGTAACGCATCGTACCCAAAAAGCTAGACTCACACCCTGAGACCGGTGTGGCCTCCCTCGTCACTGCGCCAAGCACATCTCCACGCCGCAGCATGGCTAAGGTACGGGCCTCATCCTCAATCCGGATGCGCAGGGCGACATCACCCCGCCGCGCGGTATCGCTAAGGACCCTGCGGAACCATGTCGCAAGGGAGTCCGAGTTCACTGCAACAGAGAGCGGGACCCGGGCCAGGCGGTGGCCTAGGCGGGCATCCGTCTCTGCCTGTACCAACGCCATGCGGCGTGCGGATTGAACCAGGATCTCCCCCGCTTCTGTTGCGGTTACCGGGGTAGCACGGCGAAGGAGCACTCGACCGGTGCTCGATTCTAGGGCCTTAATTCGTTGGCTTACCGCAGACGGAGATATACCGAGTACGGCAGCGGCAACATCGAAGCTGCCTTCGTCCACGATGGCAAGCAAAGTTTCTAAGTGCACCGGGTTCATGAAGCTATTCTAAACCAACTGTAGATTCATTAACTGGACTAATTCAGGCCAGGAATTCACACTGGAAGGCATGTCCATCGTGCTTGCTGGTTTCTTCCTGGGATTATCACTCATCGTGGCCGTCGGCCCGCAAAATGCCATGCTGCTCAAGTACGGCATTCGCCGCGACCACATTGGCCTCATCATTGTCGTCTGCGCGCTTTCCGACGTCATCCTGATCACCTCCGGCACGGCCGGCGTGGGCTACTTGGTAGAAAAATTCCCCAACGCCCTGCAGGTTCTTAAATATGTTGGCGCCGCTTACCTTGCGTACTTCACCTTCACCTGCTTCCGCGATGCATTCAAAACCAAAGGCGAGGCCATCGAGGTGGAATCCACGCAGCCAAAGGTCCCGCAGGAAGTCGCCTCCTTCGATGGCTCTCAGGCACGTAGCACGACCAAGACCGCAACTCGCGTCGAGATCAAGCGCTCCCCCTCCTGGGTTAAGCCGCTGTTGACCGCCCTGGCCTTAACGTGGCTTAACCCAGGCGCTTACGTGGACGTAGTGGTCATGCTCGGCAGCATTGCTAATCAATATGGCGAATCGGGGCGCTGGCTTTTCGCTGTGGGTGCAATCTGCGCCAGCTTCACTTGGTTCCCCTTCATCGGCTTTGGCGCGGCGCGCTTCTCCCACGTGCTGTCTCGGCCTACAGTGTGGCGCTGGATCAACTTCGGCATCGGCGTCATCATGATTGGCCTGACGCTCAAGTTGCTCCTGCTCTAGGGAACGAGCGCCACCGCACCTAGTCGCCGCGAACGCGCGAGGCGGTGGCGCCTGCCCAGCGGTTGATGCCGGCGTCATGGGCGACGTCGTCAATCGCAGCCAGCTCCTCCGCGCTAAAGTCAAGGTGATCCAGCGCGCCCAGGTTGTGCTCGAGCTGCTCCACGGAAGAAGCACCCAACAGCGCCGAGGTAAGCGTGCGATCCCCCTGGTCACGCAGCACCCACGAGATGGCCATCTGGGCCAGCGACTGCCCGCGCTTGCCTGCAATATCGTTGAGCGAGCGGATCATGGAGAGGTTTTCTTCATTGAGCCAGTCCTTTTCCAGGGTCTTATTCTTCGCCGCGCGCGAATCTGCGGGGATGCCGTCGATATACCGGTCCGTCAGCATGCCCTGCGCCAACGGGCCGAAGCCGATGACGCCTAGGCCGCTGCGCGCTGTGACATCAAGCAGCGACTCACCGTCTTCGCCCGGGCACTCAATCCAGCGGTTCAAAATGGAATAGCTGGGCTGATGAATCAGCAGCGGGCAGCCTTCATCTTCCATAAACTCCACGGCCTCTGCGGTGAGCTCCGGACCATAAGAGGAAATGCCCACATACAGGGCCTTGCCGGAGGCTACGATATCGCGCAGTGCATACAGGGTCTCCTCCAGCGGGGTATCCGGGTCCGGGCGGTGGTGGTAGAAAATGTCCACGTAATCCAAACCCATGCGCTTCAGAGAAGCGTCCAAGGAGCTCACCAGGTACTTGCGAGAGCCGCCGAAACCGTAGGGCGAATCATTCATTACCCAGCCGGCCTTGGAGGAAATGATCATTTCATCGCGGAAGGGGCGGAAATCGCGGGCGAAGATGCGGCCGAAGTTATCCTCCGCGGCGCCTGGTTCAGGGCCATAGTTATTGGCCAAATCGAAATGAGTAATCCCCCGGTCATACGCCGCGCGCAGGATTTCGCGTTGCGTGGCCAGGGGACGGTCGTCGCCGAAGTTCTGCCATAGGCCAAGGGAAATGGCCGGCAGCTTCAGCCCAGAGTTGCCTACTCGGCGGTACTCCATCGAATCATAACGGTCAGATGGGGGTGCATAGATACTCATGGCACCCATTGTCCGCTTAATTCTTGGAATTGTCAGCCTTTGGCAGCTCCTCATCTTCTTCAGGGTCGCCGGATGCGCCGGTTTCTTCGACCCACTTTTCAATTTCTTCCGGGGTGCGGTCAGTTTCTACCGCATCACGCTCGGTGTAGTAGGAGTAATCGTGGCGCTTTTCTTCGTACTTTTCCTTGTCAAAGTCCACGTCGTCGTCACCATCGAGCTCCTCGGTGACTTCCTCGACCAGCTCATCGTAGAGGGCCTCATTGTCCATATTGGAGTCCTCGATGTGCTGGCCAATTTCATCGTCGTAGCGGTCGGCGTCGTAATCCTTGTCTGGGTGCAGCTTCAGGTGCATGAGGGCACGTACACGCTCACGGCGCACAGCCTCATCCTGGATCTGCGACTGGCTGCGGAACCAAGCAAAGACCAAAATGGCCACCATCAAGATGCCCATGTAGCCAATAATTGGGTAAATGTAGTTCATCAGGGTCTTGAAGCCGGCGAAGGACACGGCGAAACCAGCCAAGCAGCCAATAACGAAGATAACCGGGAAACGCTTCTCATGACCGGCAGACAGGCGCTTGCCCAAAGCGTAGAACATGCCGATAGCAGTATTGAAGATCATCAAGTAGATGATGACCGCCATGATGGAGCCGAGCGTCGGGTTAACGCTATCTACCAGAGACAGCATCGGAATATCGGAGCCTTGTGCCTTGTCCGAGTTCATCAGCAAGGAGAATCCGGCAAGGCCCATCATGATGGAGTAGATGACGCCGCCTACAACGCCGCCCCAACCGGCCTCGCGTGGGCTGATATTGTCGCCGCCGATAACCAGGGACATGGACACGGCGAGCATCAGGGCAAGGCCGTTGTAGTTGAGCGCGGAAATGAGCCAGTTACCAATCGGGGTGTCGATCTGGCTGGAGGCGTCCATAGCGGCACCGATGTCATCCGGCATATTGAGGCCGGTGTAGATGGTTACGCCAATGACCGCAATGATAATGGTCGGTGTTACAGCACCGATGACCTTGGATACCTTATCCACGTCGAGCATGCCCACGATAAGCACCATTACCAACATGAGCGTGGAGCCGATCCAAGTCTTCCAGCCAAACTGCTGCTCCATATTGGAACCCGCGCCGGCCAACATCACAAAGCCAATAGCGAAGAGGGTGATGATGACCGCGACGTCCAGCAACTTGGAGACGATCGGGTGAGTGACATTGCGGAATACGGTGTTGTGTTCAGAAGCGTGGAAGTAGCTGCCCAGCTGCAAGAACACGGTACCGGCAAGGGTCATGACGAGTGCGGCGATAATGATGCCGGGAATACCCCAGGAACCGAAGGCGGTGAAGTACTGCACCACCTCTTGGCCTGTGGCAAAGCCGGCGCCGACCAGCAAGCCCACGAAGGACATAGCGATGGCGATAATGTTTTTAGAAGACACAGTTGCCTAACTTTTGTAGCGAATATCTCTCGCATACTAGTGTGCGCGGCCCCTTGTCCCCCACTCCCCCAGCACGTGGGCAACACAACACCGATATGCGTTCCTTAAGGAATGGTACGTAAGTGACCCGTTAAACACCTACTGGCACATACCGATGTTGTGATAAATCACATTTGGGGATGCATCGAAATCAACCTAACGCTTTAGTCGTCGAAGGTCGCGGTATCAATCACGAAGCGGAACTTTACATCGCCTTCCACCACGCGCTCATAGGCGTCATCAACATCGTTAACGCCGATCTTTTCAATAACGGCGCCGATACCGTGCTCGGCACAGAAGTCCAGCATCTCCTGGGTCTCTGCAATGCCGCCGATGTTATTGCCGGTTAGCACCTTGCCGCCGCCGACGAGGCTGCTCATATGGATTCCCAGCTCCTCCGGCGGAAGTCCGACTACGGACATAATGCCGCGCGGCTTCAGCAGCTGCAGATAGTCATTGAGGGAGTACTGGGCAGAAATGGTGGACAAGATGACGTCGAATTCGCCCCGGTGGTTGGCAAAGAAATCTTCCTCTTCACCGGTGGCCAGAACATGCTTCGCACCCAGCTCATAAGCTTCCTTTTCCTTGCGCAGGGACCGGGAAATCACGGTTACTTCCGCGCCCTTTGCTGCAGCGATCTGCACACCCATGTGGCCCAAGCCGCCTAGGCCTACTACGGCAACCTTGTCGCCTTCCTTGACCTGCCAGCGGGCCAGCGGCGAATAGGTGGTGATTCCGGCGCATAGCAGCGGGGCTGCGACGTCAAAGTCGATGCCCTCCGGGATGGTGCACACAAAGTTTTCGTTGACGACTACCTTCTGGGCATAGCCGCCTTGGGTAATGGTGCCATCTACGTCTTCGGAGTTATAGGTACCCACATTGCCATTCAGGCAGTTCTGCTCCTGGCCGTTGCGGCACTGTTCGCACTCACCACAGGAGTTGACCAGGCAGCCCACGCCAACGCGGTCGCCCACCTTGAACTTGGTGACCTTATCGCCCACAGCTTCCACAACGCCGGAGATCTCATGGCCCACCGTCAGGGGGAAGTGGGCCTGGCCCCATTCGTTGCGGATCGTGTGTATATCGGAGTGGCAGATGCCTGCAGCCTTGATATCAATGACCACGTCGTCTTCTCGCGGATCGCGGCGCTCGATTTCTACGACCTTGAATGGTGCTTCAGGGCTTTCCTTTTGCAATACTTTGCTCTTAATTGTCATGCCCACGACCCTACGCGTAACCCCACTGACCTCGCCTAACGAAAATAGTCACCAACTCTAACGGGGAAGGAAAACCAAAAAAAAGCCAGCCACGCCCCTCTCGTTGAGGAGGAAAACGCGGCTGGCTATGTGGGGGTCTTAGTTCAGCTTCTCTGCGATGAGCTTATTGACCTGGCCCGGATCGGCCTTGCCCTGGGTGGCCTTCATGACCGCACCCACGATGGCACCGGTGACCTTCTTATTGCCGGCACGGTACTTTTCCACAATGTCCGGGTTGGCGGCCAGCGCGTCATCTACGGCCTTCTCGATGGCGCCATCATCGCGTACGACCTCCAAGCCACGCTTTTCGACGACCTCGTCGACGTCACCCTCGCCCGCCAACACACCATCGACGGCCTTGCGCGCGAGCTTGGTGGTCAGCTTGCCCTCGTTGACGAGCACGATAACGCGCGCCACGTGCTGCGGGGTAATGGACAAACCAGCAAGATCGGTCTCCTGCTCGTTGGCCTTGCCGGCTAGGTAGGAAACCCACCAGGAGCGGGCCTCGTCCGGCTTCGCGCCGGCCTCGACGGTATCCACGATGAGGTCGAGGGCGCCGGCATTGACCAAGTCGCGCATCTCCTCATCCTTGATGCCCCACTCTTCCTGGATGCGCGCACGGCGAACCCATGGCAGCTCTGGAAGGGTCTGGCGCAGTTCTTCTACCCACTCACGCGGGGCGATGACCGGCGGCAGGTCCGGATCGTTGAAGTAACGGTAGTCCTCGGCGGTTTCCTTCGGACGACCCTTGGAGGTGGTGCCGTCGGTCTCTTGATAGTGGCGGGTTTCCTGGTCAATGGTGCCGCCATCTTCGAGCACCTGTGCCTGGCGCTGCATCTCGAAGCGAACCGCCTGCTCCACGGAACGCAGGGAGTTAATGTTCTTGGTCTCGGTACGGGTACCAAACTCTTCCTGGCCCACCGGGCGCAGGGATAGGTTGGAGTCCACACGCATGGAGCCTTGATCCATGCGGGCGTCGGAAACGCCCAAGGCTGCAACGAGCTCGCGCAGGGCGGAAACGTAGGCTTTAGCCACCTCGGGCGCGCGTTCACCAGCGCCAATAATCGGCTTGGTGACGATCTCGATGAGAGGAATACCAGCACGGTTGCAATCCACCAGGGACGCCGTGGCGCCGTGAATACGGCCGTCCGCACCACCGAGGTGGGTCAGCTTGCCGGTGTCTTCCTCCATGTGTGCACGCTCGATTTCCACGCGCCACTCGGTGCCGTCTTCCAGCACAACGTCCAGGTAACCGTCATAGGCAATCGGCTCATCGTACTGAGAAATCTGGTAGTTCTTCGGCTGGTCCGGGTAAAAGTAGTTCTTGCGGGCAAAGCGAGAGGACTCCGCAATGGAGCAATTAAGCGCCAGGCCAATCTTGATGGCGCCCTCCACGCCCTTGGAGTTAACTACCGGCAGCGCACCGGGCAGGCCCAGGGAGACCGGGTCAACGTTGGAATTAGGCGCTGCGTTGAAGTTCGTAGGAGAGGTAGAAAACATCTTGGTTTCCGTATCCAGCTCTACGTGGACTTCCATGCCCATTACCGGTTCGAACTTTTCTAGGACCTCATCGAAGTCCATCAGGTCATACATCGCAGCAGTCATGCGTGCCATCTTAATACGTCCATGCGCCCGCGCGCTCACGCCCCTAAGCTGAATATTATGACTACACCACATAGCGTTGATGCCGCGCTTATCGATGCCCCGTTGATCAACATCGCAGTCTTCCGCACTGCCCCTACCCCTGAAGAGGTAAGCGAGCGCCTGACCACCACTTTTGGCGATCGCTTGGGAGATATCACGCCGGGCAAGAATCCGGGAAGCATCATGGTCGAGCTGGATGATTCCTTCTTATTGCACTACCAAGCCGTCGATACTCCACCCACCCGCGATAGCTATGGCCTCCACCCCATTTTGAGCGCGGATGCCCGCGGCCTCGATTCTGCCACCGCACAAATCCTCGTGTCCGTGCTTCCGCGAGAGACCGAAGATGATCGCGCGAAGCAATTCCGCGAGGCCCGCCGCGATCACCTTGAGCTACTCTCCAAGGCCACTGCCGTGGTAGCCGAGCACCCCGACTGCCTGATAGTCCATAACCCGCGCGGCAACGTTTCTATCGCGCCGAATACGTTCCTCGAGGCCGTTCGGGATAACCTTGCCCCAATGCACATTGCTCCGGTGTGGCTTACCCAAAAAGAAAACAAAATCTTGGGTTATACCGTTGGGCTGGTCCAAGCCGGACACCCGGAAGTCCAGGCGGCCACCGAATCCATGGATCCCACCGATCTCTATTACAAGCTAGCCAATATCGCAGACCATGTTCTGCAAGGCGCCACCGTCAAAGACGGCGACACCCTATCTTTCGAGCAAGACCAGCCCCCTCTGACCGTGCAGAAAGAACCCTGGTTTGTAGACGAGTCCTATCCTGCGGTCACGATTAATTTTTAGCGGGTTTCCCGGTCCTACTTCCGGGAATCCGAATAGCGGCAGATGGCTGCCAGCACCGCACCAGAAAGGTTGTGCCACACCGAAAAGACGGCTCCTGGCAGGGCGGCCAATGGGTTCATATAAGTAGATGCCAGGGATGTGGCCAAGCCAGAATTTTGCATGCCCACCTCGACGGCCATGGTGCGCCGTGCAGCGACCGGCTGCTTGGCCAACTTTCCGGCTAGGTAGCCCAAGCCATAGCCGCAGGCGTTATGGATTACCACGGCGGCAAAGACGAGTGCGCCGGCGGTAGCGATGGTGTCGTGCGCGCCGCCGACCACGATGCATACAATGGCGGAAATGGCCGCAACCGAGATCCACGGCAATGCCGCGTTAATCTTTGCCACCACGCGCGGAACCAGCATGCCGATGAGAATGCCGGTAACAACCGGAATGAGCACGACCTTCACAATGGACCACGCCATGGCGGAGGCGGAGACCGGCATGTACTCCCCTGCCAGCCACAAGGTCAGCAATGGGGTAAGGACCGGCGCCAACAAGGTGGAAATGGACGTCATGGTCACCGACAGAGCCACATCACCGCGCGCAAGATAAGACACCACGTTGGAACTCGTGCCGCCGGGCGCGCAGCCCACCAGGATAACGCCGGCAGCTACAGCATCGGGAAGATCCATCACCGCGACTACCAGCAGCGCCACCAGCGGCATGATCACGAACTGCGCTACTACTCCGATGAGAACGGGCAGCGGACGGCGAGCCACCAAGGCAAAATCTACCGGCTTGAGGGTTAGGCCCATGCCGAACATGACAATACCCAGCAGCGGGGTGACCTGCGGGGCGAAGGAAGCTGCGGTCTCTGGCGCGAGGTATCCCATCACGCCACCGATAATCACGAGCACGGGAAAGCCTAGCGCTGCAATAAGTGCTTGACGGTCTTGTGCTGAGGAGGGCGCAGCGTTCGCCTCCACCCGATTATCTGTCATGCTATCGATACTCATGGGCAAAAGAATACGCTCCCACCCTGTGGGAGCGCTATCTTAATATTCGGAACGCAGAATGCCTCTAGCCAAAGAGCGCCTGGGCATTGCGGTAACGCGATTCCGGTACCGTCTTCAGCGTACCCACTGCTTCTTCCAGCGGGACGAGGTCAATATCCTCACCATGAAGGGCAACGCACATGCCAGACTTACCTTCGTGGATGGCGCGCGCTGCGTGCACGCCGTAGCGAGTAGCAAGTACGCGGTCATAAGCTGTCGGCGTGCCGCCGCGCTGGATATGCCCCAGCACGGTCGTACGTACGTCATACCCGGTGCGTGCCTTGATTTCATCGCCGATTACCTGGCCGATGCCATTAAAGGTCTGGTGCCCGAACTGATCGACGCCACCGGCCTCGAAGTCCATCGTTCCTTCCTTCGGCAGGGCACCTTCTGCCACGCAAATAATGCCGTACTTTTCACCCATCTGGAAGCGGCGTTCCATCGCCTTCGTAATCTCCGCAATATCGAAGGGCTCCTCCGGTACCACGGTGTAGTGCGCGCCGCCGGCCATGCCCGCGTGCAGGGCAATCCATCCCACGTGGCGGCCCATAACCTCCACGATCAGGATGCGGTTATGGGACTCTGCGGTGGTGTGCAGACGGTCGATAGCATCGGTGGCCACAGAAACGGCGGTATCGAAACCAAAGGTGTAGTCGGTGGCGTTAACGTCATTATCAATGGTCTTCGGCACGCCCACTACCGGCACGCCGTTATCAGAAAGCCACTTTGCGCCCTTGAGGGTACCTTCACCACCGATGGCGACAAGGGCATCCACCCCGGCATCCGCCATGTTGGACTTAATCTGGTCAAGGCCGGCCTTGAACTTATCCGGATGCAGGCGGCCGGTGCCCAGGATGGTGCCGCCGCGCAACAGAATACGATCGATTTCCGCATCGTCATAAAGATCACGCCGGCGGTCTTCCATCAGGCCCACCCAGCCGTCTTCATAACCTACAACGGTATCTCCAAATTCATTGGATGCGGTACGCACTACCGCACGGATTACAGCATTGAGGCCGGGGCAATCGCCGCCGGACGTTAAAACACCTAGACGCATATCTACCAATCTAGCGCGCGATTTTTAGGCCTGCAGAGTGTCCCTAAAACCTAGGGCAGAAACCAGGCCCACCACCAGCGCAGCCACGATGACGAGCAGCGAATTAATAATTGCTGTCTCTGGGCTACCTGTTTGCATAACTGCGGAAACTAGGGCAACTCCCACCACGGAACCCACCTGGCGGGAGGTGTTGTACACACCGGAGGCAGCGCCCATGAGCTCCGGCGAGATATCGCGCAAGGTGGTGGCTGCGTTGGAACCCCAAATGAACGACTGTCCCACCCCGAGGCCGGCGATAGGCAGCCCGAGTACCCACGGAAGGGCGTCGACCTGCATGACCCACCATGCCGCAAGGAGCGAGAATATAAGGATAGAAAATCCCACTACCCCAAGAATCCGCGGATTGACGTGATCCGCCATGATTCCAGCCAGCGGAGATATCAGGAGAGACACCAGCGCCATGGGAGCCACGATGATGCCGGCTTCGCCTGCAGGCACTCCCTGCATGGTCTGCAGCCACAGCATGATGGGGAGCATCACCGCAGCAGCCATAAATCCCATTGCGATGATACCTACCGAGCCCGCCAGGTAGTTTCGGTCACGAAATAGTGCCAGCGGCACCAGCGGATTCGACCCGCGGGCCTGGGCAGTTGCCTGCAATCGAATAAACCAGATGATAGCGGCAACTCCGGCGAGCAGGATCAGCCAAATGGTCCATCCCCAGCCAAGCACCGGGCCCTGCTGAATACCAAAGACGATCGCCGCCAAGGCGATGAGCGACACGATGGCCGAGGGCGCATCGATAGACTGCGCGGTCGTGGGTAGCTCAGGCACCCACAGCAGCGCGAAGACAATGGCTAGCACCACGAAGGGAACGTGTACCCAAAAGGCGGCCTGCCACCCAAAGTGCCCGACCAGAAAACCACCGGCGAGTGGACCGGCAAGTGCCGCTACCGAGCCGATCACACCCCACACGCCCAGTGCGCGCCCACGGCGCTCACGCGCGAAGATGCGATTGATAACGGACATGGTCTGTGGCATCTGGAGGGACGCACCCACGCCTTGCACGGTACGCGCCGCAATGAGCACTTCCACTGTGGGAGCCACGGCACACGCCACTGCACCCAGCCCGAAAATGCCCACACCCAGACAAAACATCCGGCGCTGGCCTAAAACATCGCCCAAGCGGCCGGTAAAGAGCAGCGGCACCACCACAGCCAACAAATAGGCCGCGGATACCCACATGGTGTGGTTTACCCCTGCGTTCAGCTCGCGTTGCAGGTCAGGCAGCGCCACCGCCACCATGGATTGGTCCAGCAGAGATACAAAGAATCCGAGGGACAGTGCAAACATGGCGCGCCATGCTTGGCGCTCGGGCGGCAGATGCGTCTCCACAGTCATGGCCTTAGAGTCTAGCGGGCCGAGAAATGTCGACCTAGACTGGCTGCATGTCCATGATCGATATTAAAAAGCCCCAAGACGTTTCTACCGCCACCACTGTCACCCTCGGCCTCATCGGTGGCTGGGTCACGGCCCGCGAGACCGGCATTCGCCCGCTGGGTGGCGTGATCCTCGCCGCTGCCGGTGTATGGGCGGGTCGCTCTTGGGCCAAGAAAACCACCCCGGCTACCACTGCCGGCCTGTGCGCACTCTACCTAGGCGCATTCGGCGCCTCCCACCCGCTGGCTAAGAAGATTGGCGCTTGGCCAGCCGTCCTTAGCGTGACCGCGGCTTCGGCGGGCGCGGCTTATGCGCTTTCCGACGCCAAATAGTCCCCACCCACACAAATGCGCACCACGTCCCTAGACATGGTGCGCATACTTTTATCCTGCGTGTCGCTAGTTTCTACTTGGCTACCGTGAACTCAACCGCAGCATTCTCGCTACCCAAGGCAACGGTGCCGCCGGGGAGGTTATAGAAGGAAGGGTTGGATTCGAGGAGGCCACGGAGGGCGTCGGAAAGCTGCTGCGTATGCTCGTCGCAGGCCGCGCGGGTGGAATTGAACTCGCCCACGCTGATGGTGCCATCCTTGGCCACCTCGTAGGTGGTGGTGTAGGTATTGCAGCCATCATTGACCGCCAAGGTGCGGTCCTTAGCAAAGGAGACGCTCAGCTTGCCATCTTCCTTCACGGAGTGGAGCTCGCCGGTGATGGTCTGGCCTTCAATGTGAGGCTCCAGCTTCTCCGCGCCCTCCGGCAGCTGAGAAATCAGGTCAGACTGAGTCGGCGCTGTCATGCTAAACCCCGGATCGATGTCGGGGACCTGCGCAGCGTTGGCAGCTCCAACGCCCATCAGCGCAGCGGCGGACAGCGAAAGTAGTGCGGTCTTTTTGAAATGCATACCCAATAATTTACCCCCGCCGGATATAAATTCAACGGGGGCAAACAAACCCTTATGGAATCGTCAGGGACTCCACAGGCGGCGATTTACTTATCGCGGCCAGCCTCATAGGCAGCGCCCACCTTGTAGAGGCGGTCGTCCTCGAAGGCCGGCGCCATGATCTGCAGGCCAGTCGGCAGGTTAGTATCGCTCGCCATACCGGAGGGCACGGACATGCCGCACAGGCCGGCCAGGTTCAGCGGCAGGGTGCACAGGTCAAAGTTGTACATTGCCATGGGATCCTCGGCCTTCTCCCCCAACTTGAAGGCGGTAGTCGGGGTGGTCGGGGAAACGAGCACGTCAACCTGCTCGAAGGCACGGGCAAAGTCCTGCGCAATAAGGGTACGCACGCGCTGCGCCTGCAGGTAGTAGGCGTCATAGTAGCCCACGGACAGCGCATAGGTGCCCAGCATGATGCGGCGCTTTACCTCGGGGCCAAAGCCCTCCGCACGAGACTGGGACATGACCTGCTCCGCAGAGTGGGAGCCGTCATCGCCCGCACGAAGGCCATAACGCATGCCATCGAAACGTGCCAAGTTGGACGAAACCTCACACGGCATGATCAGGTAGTACGCCGCCAGTGCGTCATCGAAGTGCGGGCAATCAACCTCAACAATTTCGGCACCCTGCTCGCGCAGCTGATCGACGGCGGCGTGGTAATTCTCCATCACGCCTTCCTGCCAGCCATCGCGCTCAAACTGCTTGATGAGGCCCACCTTGACACCAGAGAGGTCGCCCTTGGCACCTTCGCGGGCGGCGGCGACAACCGGTGCTACCGGCTTATCCACGGAGGTCGCATCGAAGGCATCGTGGCCGGCGATGACCTCGTGTAGCAGCGCGGTATCCAGGACGGTGCGGCCACAGGGGCCGGCCTGATCCAGGGAAGATGCAGCAGCAATAAGGCCGTAGCGGGACACGGTGCCGTAGGTTGGCTTAACACCCACAGTATTGGTCAGCGCGGCTGGCTGGCGGATAGAGCCGCCGGTATCGGTACCGATGCCAAGCGGCGCCTGGCCGGAAGCAAGTGCAGCGGCGGTACCGCCGCCCGAGCCGCCCGGGGTGCGCTCCGTGTCATAAGGGTTATGCGCTGGGCCAAAGGCGGAGTTTTCATTGGAAGAACCCATGGCAAACTCATCCAGGTTGGTCTTGCCCAGGATGGGAATTCCAGCCTCGCGCAGACGCTTGGTCACGGTGGCGTCGTAGGGAGAAACGTAGCCTTCCAGCATCTTGGACGCCGCCGTGGTTGGCGCATCGGTGGTAACGAGCAAGTCCTTCAGAGCCAGCGGCACGCCTGCCAGACCAGAGGCAGGCTCTTCGCCGGCATCGAGGGCCTTATCCACGGCGTCGGCAGCCGCGAGGGCTTCTTCCGCCCCCACGTGCAGGAAGGAATTCAGCTCCTCATTGGTCTCTGCGATGCGGTCCAGGAAGGCCTGAGTAACCTCGCGGGAGGTAATTTCGCGGGAGTGAATCTTTTCCGCCAGCTCGGCGGCAGTCAGAGAGGTCAAGCCCTCCGCAGGAACGGTCAGGTTAGACATTTATTCTCCTCCCAAAATCTGCGGCACGACGAAGCGCTCATCTTCTACGGCCGGTGCCTGATCCAAAGCCTGTTCTGCAGTTAGGGTGCGCACAATAACATCCTCGCGCATCGGGGCGTCCACGGAGTGCGGGTGACTCATCGGTTCCACACCCTCAGTATCCACGTTTCCTACCGCGGAAACGGAATCAACAATTTCATCAATCTGCGTTGCAAACTGGGCTAGCTCTTCCTCGCTGAGGGCCAGGCGGGAAAGCTTGGCGAGGTGGGCTACCTCATCACGCGAAATCTCAGACACGCGAACTCCATCCTTTATCTGCATAATCGACATGCGCGTGAAAAATATTCACACTAAGCATGTACTATGTGAATTGCTAACGACCCATGGTACTGCACCTACCGCGACGGCTGCCGCGTCACCCCAAATTTGCGTTGCTTGAAGCCGCCATTGTGACGCACGTATCATGTTCGGGACTACAAACAACCGAAAGCGTGCGAGACCATGTCCTTTTTGATCCGTGTACTGCTCCCCGATTCCCCTGGCAGCTTGGGCCAGCTTGCCGACGCCTTTGGACTCGTCGACGGCAATATCCAGTCAGTCGATATCGTAGAAAACTTCCCCGACGGAACGGTCATGGATGACATCGTCATTGAGCTACCCCAAGGCGCCATGGCCGATGTGCTTATCACCGCCGCCTCCTCCGTCGACGGCGTGGAAATTGACTCCATCCGCCCGTTTAGCGGCCGGGTAGACCGCCGCGGCCAGATCGAGCTGCTCGCGCGTGTAGCTCATGCCACCAATGTCACTGCGGCTATGGAAGAGGTTGTCGCGGCGATCCCGAAGGCACTCACCTCCACCTGGTGCATCGTCATTGATAATAACGAGCCTATCCGCCGCCTGGCCTCGTCCAACGCAGCGCCAGAAGATGACGGCACCGTTCCTCACGACATTGAGGTCGAAAGCGCCCGCGTCCTCCAGCCCGAGCGCGACGAGTGGGTACCCGAAAGCTGGTCCCTGCTTGACTCAGCACTCGCCGCCGCCCCACTCGGCGATACCGGATTGGTCATCGCCATGGGGCGAACCGGCGGCCCTGACTACCTCGCCTCCGAGGTCGAGCACTTGGGCCACATCGGCACTATCTTGGGCAGCTTCCTAAAGTAACTGGAGCTAATTAGACTTCGCCGGTTTCTAGTAGTTGCTGGAATTGCGCCTCGTTGAGGATCGGGATTTCTAGCTCGCGAGCCTTATCCTCCTTCGAGCCAGCCTTTTCGCCGGCAACAAGGTACGAGGTTTTCTTCGACACCGAACCGGTGGCCTTGCCGCCGCGAGAAACAATAGCCTCTTTCGCGGAATCCCTGGTGAAGTTCTCCAAGCTGCCGGTAACCACAATGGTAAGGCCCTCGAGGGTCTGCTCCTTGTGATCCTCGGCCGCTACCTCCATGGCCACGCCCGCAGCAGCCCATTTGTCCACAATCGCGCGATGCCAATCCACTTCGAACCAATCGTGGAAGGATTGCGCGATGGTCATGCCCACGCCATCGACCTCAGCAAGCTCCTCCGTCTTCGCAGCGCGCAGCTTGTCCATGGAGCCATAGCGGGAAGCAAGCGCCCGAGCCGCAATCGGGCCCACGTGACGTATGGACAGCGAGACCAAGACTCGCCAAAAGTCGCGACCCTTGACCTCCTCCAAGTTGTTTAGCAAGTTCTGGCCTGCCGTGTTGACCTTGACGTTGCCCTCTCTCTTGGAGCGCTTGTCTTTGGTGTCCTTCTTTGCAGTATAGACATCTGAGGCCAATAGCTTGTCCGCGGTGAGCTCAAAAAGCTCCGATTCATCGACGAGAATGCCGTTGTCGATCAGATCCATCGCACCCTTCTCGCCCAAGGCCTCAATATCCAGCGCCTTGCGGGAAGCCAGATACTCCAATCGTGCCGAGAGCTGCGCCGGACAGGACTGCGCATTGGGGCAACGCCAATCGGCATCGCCGTCCTTCTGTGGGGCCAGTTTCGTGCCGCACGCAGGACAGTTCTCTGGGAAGGTCCACTCATGCTCGCTACCATCGCGCTGCTCGCGCACCGGTCCGAGGACCTCCGGGATAATTTCGCCCGCCTTGCGGATAATGACGGTATCCCCAATGAGCACGCCCTTGCGCTTGACCTCGGATTGGTTGTGCAGGGTAGCCATTTCCACCGTAGATCCGGAAACGAAGACTGGCTCCATCACTGCGTACGGGGTTACTCGCCCGGTACGGCCTACCCCCACCTCAATGTTCTTGAGCTTCGTGGTCACTTCCTCCGGCGGATACTTATAGGCAATGGCCCAGCGCGGCGCGCGGGAGGTCGAACCAAGTGCGCGCTGTGAAGCCAAGTCATCGACCTTGACCACCAGTCCGTCCATCTCAAAAATGGCATCGTGGCGATGCTCTGCCCAATACGCGACTTCGTCTTGGACTTCCTTGGCCGAGTGCACCTGCTTGGTATACGGGGACACGGGCAGGCCCCACGCCGCAATCGCTTTATAGGCATCGTGCTGTGAGGTCGGCGAAAATCCCTCGCGCGCACCCAAGCCGTGGCACACCATTTTCAGGCGGCGTTTTTTCACTTCGGCGGGATCCTTCATACGCAGTCCACCTGCCGCGGCGTTGCGCGGGTTAGCAAATTTTGCTTTACCGTCAGCTGCGCGCTCCTCGTTGATCTCCGCGAAGTCCCTGGGGCGCATGTATACCTCACCGCGAATCTCAATAAGCTCAGGGACCGGATATTCAGCAGTACCAGTCAACTCGTGCGGAATATCCTCGATAACACGAGCATTAGCAGTGATTTCCTCGCCCACCGTGCCGTCGCCACGAGTAGCAGCGGTAGTCAAGTGCCCATCGCGATAGACCAAGTCGATAGACAAACCATCGATCTTCAGCTCGGTGAGATAGGTCTTAGCCGGGGTTCTATCCAGCCAATCCTGCATCTCGCCAGCACTAAAGACATTGTCCAGGCTCATCATGCGCTCAAGGTGCTCAATATCCTCGCCGGCGCTCGGGGCAGCACCTACCTGCTGGGTGGGTGAATCGGGCACGGCAAGCTCTGGGTGCTCTTCTTCTAGCGCAAGAAGGCGCTGGAAGAGGGCATCAAAGTCGGCGTCGGGAATAGCCGGCTCACCGTTGTAGTACAGGTTGCGGTGGCGGCGGACTTCCTGCGCGAGGTCATTCCATTCACGGTGCAGATCAACTGGATTAGTCACGCTGCCCAAGTGTAGCTATCCCTCGTGTCGGGGCTAGCTACTAAGGTATGGATCATGAATTTCGACGCCTCCCGCATGCTCGCCTTCGACCTTGAGACCACCTCGGCCAACCCTAAAGAAGCCCGCATTGTTACCTCCGCCCTAGTCCGCATTGACGGCCGCGATGTGCAAAAAGTAGAGCACCTTGCCGATCCCGGAATCGAAATTCCGCAGGAAGCGACCAATGTCCACGGAATCACCACGGAAAAGGCTCGCGCCGAGGGTCGCCCGCACGAGGAGGTTCTAAAAGATACGGTCGACGCAATCAAGGCCGCCTGGGAGGATGGCCTCACGCTGATCGTCTACAACGCAGCATTTGATCTCACCGTATTGCGCAGCCTGACCGGAGATTTTACGGTAACCGGCCCGGTCTATGACCCCTACGTGATTGACCGTGTCAGCGATAAATGGCGCAAGGGCAAGCGCACCCTCGGCGCCGTCTGCGAGCACTATGGCGTTGAGCTTGGCAATGCCCACGAAGCTACTGCCGACGCCCTCGCCGCCGCCCGCGTGGCCTGGAAGCAGGTTCGCCAGCACTACCCCAACCTGGCGCAGATGGAGGAAAACGAACTCATGGAATTCCAGGCCGTCAAGTGGTACGAGGACCGTGTCGCCTTTAAAAAATACCTAGAGGGAAAGGGCCGCGATGCCTCGGATGTCTCGACGGCGTGGCCGCTGATTTCTTAAACCCGTTGCCAAAGTTCTAGCGTTTTGGAATTCTAGAACTATGGAATCTATAGAATCCCGAGTTTTAGCCCTCGAGAAGCGCGTCGCCAAGCTCGAACAACCCATACCGGCCCCAGTAGAAGCTTCCTCAGGCGAGTCCACCATGTGGCTTGCGGACGCCCTCGAGCCTTCTGAAGAGCTTCCTGAAGGGTCCGTAATCTTTGGCGGCAACCTCACTATCGGCGAGAGCTCTTATTCCTACCAATGGCAACGGCCAACAGGGGCAGTAGCCAATGGAGACTGGTCCGAAAACCTCGATCGCCTCGCTGCACTGGCCCACCCGATTCGTGGCGACATCCTGCGCCGGCTCCTTACCGCACCGGCCAGCGCCACAGAACTTGTCGAAGAAGAAATCGTCACCTCTACCGGCACGGCCTACCACCACCTCAGCGCACTTGCTAGTGCCGGATGGACCACCAAGGCAGGCGGAAAATACGCACTTCGCCCTGCCCGAGTGGTTCCCCTCCTGACCATCATTACCGCAAGCGAGGCTCACTAATGCGCAAAATAGCCCTCGCCGCCGTCGTAGCCGTGGTATCGGTCGCCTTCTTACTCATTGTTGGACCCCAGCGAATCTCGATGGCCGATACCGCAACTGGAGATCCAGAACTCTCCACGCACCTACGGGAACACCCGGAAGCTGGTTTCAACAACCTCACCGCCTTCACACTTGATCAGGGAAAGGCCACCTTCGCCGGACTCGGCGCCAATGAACACACCGAGGTAGAAATAGGTTCTGTAACCAAGATGTTCACCGGTGAAATTGCCCACCAACTAGTAGAAGAGGGAAAAGTTCGCCTCGACACCACGATGGGTGAAGTCCTCGAGGTCGGTGACTCACCAGTCTCCGACGTAACAATTCGGGAGCTACTCGATCACACCTCAGGATTGCCCAGGCAGGCGAAAGCCATGACTTTCTCCTCTGCTGTCTCTAGCATCACCGGTTCAAACCCGTACGCAGGTGTATCCACACAAGACATCGTAGATTCAGCAACCGAATCGGATCTTGCAGATCGTGGCACAGAATCCTATTCCAATTTGGGATACGCACTGCTCGGCCACGCCTTAGAAACCGCTGCCGATACGCCATACGAACAGTTGCTCCACGAGAGAATCCTTAAGCCCGCCGGCATGAAGGAAACCTACCTCATGGCACCAGGTTCCGTCCCCGACGATGCCCCTCGCGGACTCACAGCCGCAGGCCGAGAAGCTGAACCTTGGGAAATGAAAGGTTGCTCCGCCGCAGCGGGAGCTCTTCGGTCCACCGCTCATGACATGGCAGCTTTCGCTACATGGTTTATGGAAAATGGCGACACTAGCTATGGATGGCAAGAGAATGATGACGGCAAGAGTTTTTGGCACAACGGCGGCACCTACGGCTACTCCACAATGCTCATCATTGACCCGAAGGAAAATCGCGCTGCCTTCGCAAATAATGACTCGCCAGCGGGAACTGAAGACCTCGCAGAAGCACTTTTCGAGAAGATTTAGGAAACCACCATGCTCCTCACATTAATCCCTGCCGCTATCACTGCGTTCGAGCTCTGGTCAGCATGGAAGACCCTAAAGAAGCCAGTTTCTGCCCCTATGCTGGTTATAGACGCAATCTTTACGATCGCCATCATTACTCTTGTCGGCATTGCAATGCCGTGGTACAGAGCAGTAGATTTTGGATGGTGGTACGCATTCGTAGCCGCTGGCTCTCTTCATATCGGTGCCATCGTTTGGCGCCTAGGCTCTCTCCACAGCAAGAAACCTACAAAGTCTCCCAAATCTCCACCCCGAGCCGAAAGTCTCCCAAATCTCCGACAAGACCGGTTACACTAGCCGCATGGACAACCCATTCCGCCCGACATTCGGCGCCCCTCCCCTGTTCTGGGTCGGCCGCGGCGTCGTGCTCGATAGTTTCCGCACCGCCCTCGATGGCTCGGCAGGCAATGCCTCCCGTTCCATGGTGCTAAGCGGCGCTAGGGGCATCGGCAAAACGGTCCTCATCAACGAGTTGGAAGACATTGCTGAAGCGCGCGGTTGGGTAACGCTACGCGCCTCCGGGCGCTCCACCATGGTGGAGGAACTGGTCAACACCACGATTCCGAGGCTTCTCGAGCGGCTCTCGCCCAGCGATAAGAAGAAGGTCAGCCGCATCGGCATCGGCGGCGTGGGATCGATTGGCTTCGACCACCAGAAGGAAGACCGCTTCACCCCCACGTTGAATACCCGTCTACGCGAGCTTTCCGCCGAGCTGAACGGCACCGGCATCCTCCTCACCATCGACGAGGTTCAAGACGCCGACGTCGAAGACCTCACCACCATCGCCGTGGCCTACCAAGACTTGGTGCGCGATGAAATCGATATCGCCTTGGTGGCCGCTGGCCTGCCGCAGGGGGTCAACCACTTGCTGGACCTGCCCGGGGTAACCTTCCTGCGCCGGGCCCAGAAATTCGTGCTCGGCCCCTTGTCGCCGGCCAATGCCGAGCGGGCGCTCGAACATACCGCCTCGGGCTCAGGGCTGGAGTTTAGCCACGAAGCGATTACGGACGCCGCCGCGCTCACCCGCGGCTACCCCTACCTCGTGCAATTGGTCGGCTCACTGGCGTGGGAGTGCAGTCGCCGAAACCAAGAAAGCGGCATTTCCCAGCAGACAATCGCCTCTATCGCCCCAGATGCAATATCGATCATGGGCGCGCAGGTGCACCAGCCTGCGACGCTGGCCCTGCCGCCGGCGCAGCGGGAGTTCCTAGAAGCGATGGCCGCAGTCGAAGTCGATGGCATCGCCACCATCGCAGACATCGCGGGCCACATGGACCGCACGGTGCGCTCCTTATCGGCCACCCGCCAGCGGCTTATCGACGCCGACCTCATCGAACCCACCGCACATGGCAAGCTGCGCTACGTCATTCCCTATATGGGCGAATACTTCACCACCACGGATAGCCGCGGGCGCGTCGATTAAAGATCGCCTGCGTCGCGGATGAGGATACCCGCCACCTCAGCGGCAAAAGAATAGCTGTGCGCGGCCTTGTCCACCGGCCACGGGAAGATATCAACCTGCCCTGGAATTCGCTCCCGCGATAACCCCATACGGTCAAAGTGCTGCGCAACAGAAATAGCCTCCGTGCGAGCATCGTGCCCTGCCACGCCCAATCCGATGCGAGCGCCGCCATCAATCCATTGCCCCAAGCCATCGAGATGCTCGGGCGAGGCTAGACCAGCGAAATCGAGCAGCACCGTCTTCGCCGCCACTTCCCAAAGTGGCTCGCGAAGCCGTAGGTAGTCCGCACCAATCTCCGCCAGTGCCGCATTGACCTGGTCCGCGGGAACAGCCCTAATCGTATCGAAGTCGGTGGTGCCTGGAAGGGTGCCCGAAAGGACGTCGGCAAGCAGGGGCTCGTCCAGCTGCACTCGCACTTCTGCCCCAAAACGCTGTGCCACCTGTGCCTTGTGTTCCTGAATTCCGGCCAACAGCGCACCACACAGGTCCCGGAAAGCGCCCGAATCAGTAATGGCGCGGTGCCCGTTTCCTAACTCCACAGCGGCCGCCAAACTCCACGGGCCTACCGCTTGGACCTTGACACGCGGAACTGACTCGCCCCACACCTCCTGAATCTCGTCTAGGTCCCGGCTCATCTGATCGCCAATCCGATGCGAGATGAGCTGCGGCCGATCGCTGAGCACCCATGAGCGCGGTCCGCGGTCAATGGAGACTGCTTCCAATAATCCCGCTGTTCGCCCTATGGCCCCAGCGTGAATCCCGCGGTCCGGCAACTGCGGAAGGTGCGGGAGACCACCCGTCTCGCCCATCACGATGTCTGCCGCCTCACTCATGGAGTATCCCGGCATAGGGCCTAAGCCAAAAGCGTCCATATTCACCTCGGCGCTAGTATTATTTTTCAGAATTATCTACCCGATACGCGACGTATCACTTGGAAAGGAACCTTACTATGGGCGTGGAAAAATACTCCGGCTGGACCTTCTACAACGAGTGCGACATCCCTCAGGACATTTCCACCGTCTTGGCTGAACAGGAATATCCTGTCTGCGCCTTCAAGACCGTCCGTGATGCCGCCGTATTTACCAATAAGCGCCTCATCATCCGCGATGCGCAAGGCCTGACAGGCAAAAAGGTAGAGATGTATTCCCTACCCTATTCCTCCATCAACATGTGGTCCACGGAAAACGCGGGAAAGCTCCTTGACCTCAATGCGGAGCTGCAACTGTGGACTAGAGCCGGCGAATTCAAAATCAACATTGGCCCCAATATCGATGTCCGTGCCCTAGACCAGCTCATTGCCAACTGCGTGCTTAATTAGTTCCGCAGATGGTGCCGGAGCCGATGACGATGTCTCCCAGCTCGTCCGGCGAAGGCAGGTACAGCACCGCCGCTTGGCCGCGGGCGACACCGGATAACGGCTCCTTGAGTTCGAGGCGCATCTCGTCCGCCTCGCGGTCAACGTGGGCGGTACAGGGCACCACGGAGCCGTGTGCACGCACCTGAACCTCGCACTCGAAATCCCCATCCATACCTGGGTGGAGGTACTTCAGGCGATCGGCCTGAATCGAGGTTACGGCCAAGTCCTCGCGGGCGCCGACGGTAACCGTGCCGGTAGCAGCATCAATATCGGTGACGTAGCGGGGGCGACCGTCAGCAGCCGGCGCCTTGATGTCCAGGCCCTTGCGCTGGCCGATGGTGTAGTTCCACGCACCATCGTGCTCCTTGAGCTCCGTGCCCTCTTGATCCACGATCATGCCGGGGCGTAGCCCAATGCGGGCACCCAAAAAGGCCTGCGTATTACCGTCTGGAATAAAGCAGATGTCGTAGGAATCTGGCTTTTTCGCGGTGGAAAAGCCATGCGCCGCTGCCTCTTCGCGGATCTGTGGCTTAGGGGTGTCGCCGATGGGGAAAAAGCAATGCTTCAACTCTTCGGCCGAGATCACGCCGAGCACATAAGACTGATCCTTATTCTCGTCCAAGGACCGGCGCATATAGCCGTCCTCATCGAGGGTGGCGTAGTGCCCCGTCGCAACCGCATCGAAGCCAAGCGCCATGCCCTTTTGCAGCAGCGCCCGGAACTTAATCTTCTCGTTGCAGCGCAAGCAAGGATTGGGCGTCTCGCCGCGGGCGTAGGAATCCACGAAGTCCGTGATGACCTCTTCTTTGAATTCTTCCGAAAAGTCCCACACATAAAATGGAATGCCCAGCTTATCGCAGATGCGACGGGCGTCGGCCGAATCCTCCAACGAGCAGCAACCACGTGCCTTTTCCCTGGTCTGCTGCGCGTCTTTGTGCAGCGCGAGGTGAACGCCAATCACCTCGTGGCCGGCTTCTACTGCACGCGCGGCGGCAACCGATGAGTCCACGCCGCCGGACATGGCAACCAATACTCGCATTGTGCTCCCCATTTCACCTTGACTACAGGCCCGAAAGTCTACTCCCTAGCCCCAACGCGGCTTAAATCGAATCCATTCCCTAAGCTTGGGTGACATGGGCAGAAAGCGAGCTTCCACCGACCCGGGAATCACCGGCACCTACAACATTTCTACCGGCACGGCCGAAGTGGTGCCGGATGAGTTTCGCGACGGTGCCTATATTCTCAACGTTAATGGCGTGCCGAGCAGCCACATTGTGCTCGGTGAGCCGGAGGAACTGGAGTTTGAGTACATGCGCTGGATTGCGGCGGCGGTTGAGCACCTCAATACTCGTCCAGCGAACAAGCTCCGCGTCACCCACCTAGGCGGGGCGGGTTGTTCCCTTCCGCGCTACTTCGCTAGCAGGCTCCCAGGCAGCCGCCACACAGTGGTGGAGCTGGACGCCAAGCTGGGAGAATTGGTGCGTACGCTTTTCGACGTCCCCCGTTCCCCCACCGTCAAAATCCGCGCCGGCGAAGCACGCAAAGAAACCGAGGGGTTCCTGCCGTCCAGCCGCGACATCATCATCCGCGATGTCTTCGCTGGCGACAAGACACCAGCCAACCTCACCACCGTCGAATTCTTTCAGGCAGCAAAACAGTCGCTTGCGGCAGGCGGCCTCTACGTGGCCAACTGCGGTGATCATTCCGATCTACAGCTGGCAAAGAGCGAGCTGGCGGGCCTAGATAAAGTATTTGACCACCTCTCCGTCATCGCGGACCCACCGATGCTCAAGGGCCGGCGCTACGGAAACATCATCCTGGTGGCCTCAGATACAGAAATGCCAGCCGAGGGCTCCATGGAAGCCGCCCAGCTGGCAAAGGCACTCCTTGGCGGGGCCGTGCCCGCCCATTACAAAGACGAGTCCTGGACCCGCGCGTTTTTCACCGGTGCTACTGCAGCACGCGATTAAGCAGCGTAGCTACCTGACCCGCATCGAAATCGGGAACGTCAGCGCCGGCATTCTTGGCGGCATTCTTAGCTTCCGATACCTCCGACTCGGAGACGTTGCCAGATTTCACGTTGTTCACGTGACCGGCATTGTCCAGCAAGATAGCTAGGTCGCTGACAGAGAAGTTGCCCTTGGCCATATCGCCCAGGTCCTCCACTGGGAGAGCGTCCTTGTCCTGCAGGGTCTTTACGAAGCCAGCCAGGCCCTCCGCCGCTTGGGGATCAAGGCCGGACTTTTCGGCGGCGTCGGCAAGCTGCGGAATCGCAATCAACCCCGCCGCCAGTGCCAAAATGGCGCCGATGAGCGGTGTACTATCCGAGCTCAAATCAAGACCATCGCTCACAACCAGCTGCTTTAGCGCGCCGCCGACGTCGACGTAATTGCCGTCGCTGAAGGACTGCAGCTGCTGCTTGGAACCATTAAACAGGTTCATATCGACGTCGGTAGAAATGCCTGCTACCTTGCCAGAGCCAGAACGCTGCCAGAAAGATAACTCGTTCCATCCGCCCACCGCTTCGGGCGCCTGGTCCTGATAGGCCGCGAGCCACAGTGGCATATCCGAGAACTTCTGGGAGTTATTCATCTGCCCCATCCAGAAGTACTTGTAGGTGTAAATCATGGGCGTGCGGCCGGTAAGACGCTTGAGCTCGCTAGTAAATTCTTCAATCCACTGCTCCAGCTGTGCCGCAGACTTTCCTTCCGCCACCTCGATATCAAGTGCAGGAGGCAATGTCTGATCTGGGGCAAGGGCGATCTGCGCGGCAAAATTGGCCGCCTGAGTCTTGGCGTCGCCAGCCGGACGTGCGTAGTGGTATGCACCGGTCTTGAGTCCAGCAGCATTAGCCGCCTGAATATCCTCTACATAGTGGGGGTTTACCCAATCACCGCCCTCGGTAGCCTTCACGAATGCAAAGGACTGACCGTCGGTACGCACCTTTGACCAATCGATAGGTGTACCGCCTGGATGCTGGTGCGCTGCAACGTCAATGCCCTTAGGTGCACCGAAGCTCACCGCCTGGGCGACGGCGGTACCACTTACGGCTAGTGCAGCCACGGTGACCACCGCAGTAATGCTCTTTCGGAGTGCCTTCTTTGATGTCATGCGCGTGAGTCTAGCAACGGAATCACTCTAGTCACATCTTTAACACGCGCCACTAGACATAATTTTCCTTACTTCCGTTTCTCCCTTCTGGGAATACAACCTTTTAGAACACATATTTGCCCATAACCCTTGCGAAGCGGCAGGACACGACTTAAAATGAACACCATGAAGCTACGCACACTTGTTCTACTATTCGGGGGATTTAATCTTGGACGCCTACTACATAGTCAATGACCCCAACGATCCCATAGCAGTTAAAGCCACAGAAATCAGAAAGCAAGATTACCTATTCTGGAGAGAGGTCAAGCCAGATCTAGAAGACGATTTCGATATCTCCTGCCACACACTTTCTACTCGGACGGGCTTAAGCGAGCGGCGCACGCGAGACATAACAATGGCCCTATATCGACTCGCAGAGCTACCACTCACAAAGGCACTCCAGGAAACCTATTACTTCCTGGATTTCTCTCGGCTTATTACTATCGACGCCGTGCTGAGCAAGCTTGGCGACATCCCTACCGAAATACTCGAGCGGATAGACCAAGAGCTCGCGCGCTACCTGACCCCCACAAAGCCCGGCCAGGTACTGCCTTCGAATACGAATTTGCGGAGAAAACTTAATGGCCTCATCGCTGTTGAGTACCCACACCCCAATGAAGATACAGAGCCTGATGCAGGGAACGACTCCTATTTCACCTACCACAGTTTCGGCGGCAAGGCCGGGCTAGCAGCGGAATTCGATGAAGCTACCATGCTAGCCATCGATGAACACGTCAGTAAGGCAGCCGAAGAGCATAATCTCACCAAAGCTGAAGCCCTAGCCAAATTGATTCTGGGCGAAATTGAGTCGCGGGCAAAAGTGGTTCTTCATATGTACCGAGCCCACGACCAGGAGGCTGCTCCCGCATTTATCCGGGGATTCGGATGGGTAAGCCCTGAGACCGCTGACAGTCTGCGTCCCAGCCAGACGCGGGATATGGACCTTGCAAGAAGGATGGAGAGCGAAAGCTACGTTACTCCCCCGCTCATTGGCGCCTACGTGGAAGGCCGCGATGGCGTGTGCCGCTGGCCAGGTTGTAATCGCCCCGCAGAAAACTGCCAAAAGGACCACCGAATTGACCATGCACAGCGAGGAAAAACGGCGGGGAGCAACTTGGCATCACTCTGTCAGCATCACCACAACATCAAGACCGATGGTGGTGCCTTCTACATCATGGATCCGCATACTGGGGACATAGTGTGGCTCTTTGACAATGGCCGCTGGGAATACGATGAGCCCCAAGGACCGCTAGCACCCAAGAACAAGAACTGGGCGCTAACGGTAGGCCAAGCTATCGCCGCCCGGCGGGCAGCGGCGAAGGAAAGGAATAATATCTAGACGGAACGGGCTCGGGAAATGATCTCCGGAAGATGAGCCAAGACGTAGTCAACGTCCTCTTCCGAAGTACGCCTGCCGAGAGTAAAGCGCAAGGAACCGATTCCTTCCGCCTCACTTACGCCCATTGCCTCGAGGACATGAGACATGCGGTTTACCCCTGCGCTGCAAGCACTGCCGGTAGAGGCCTCGATCTGCAAGGAATCCAGCAGCATGATGAGGCTATCGCCATCAGCACCGGGAAATGAGACGTGCAGATGGGAAGGCAAGCACGGCTCGGCAGAGTTGACCACTACGTCGTCGATGGTGGCGAAAATTCCGTCGCGCAGCTTATTGCGGAGAGCAGTAATTCGCTCACCCTGGGCAGTGATTTCGGAGACGGATTCCTCCAACGCCGCAGCTAGACCAGAAGCGCTCGCGACGTCCACGGTGCCAGGGCGAATACCTCGCTCTTGGCCGCCGCCGTAGGTAATCGGCTGGGGAGCAGGACTGCGCTTGGCCAAAAGCAGACCGATGCCGCGGGGGCCGCCGAACTTGTGGGCGCTGGCGGCGAGGCTGGTGATCCCTAGATCGGAAAAGTTGATGGGAATTTTGCCCACGGCCTGGACCGCGTCGACGTGCACGGGCGTGCCTGTCGCATTCGCACGTGTGGCAAGCTCTTCGATCGGCTGAATGGCGCCGGTTTCGTTGTTGGCCCACATGCAGGTAGCGACGTCGGCAAGCGTGTCTAGGGCAGACAGATCTGCGATGTGCCCAGAACGGTCGACGGGAAGGATATCGACGACCGCTCCGGTTTTCTCCAGCTTAGAGACGGTATCGCGCACGGCCGGGTGCTCAATATCGGTAGAAATAATGCGGTTTGTTTGCCCAGCCGCGTAGAGCCCCTGGATGGCGATATTGTCCGCTTCGGTGCCAGAAGAAGTAAAGATGACTTCGATGGGCTCGCAGCCGAGGAGGGAAGCCACCTTTTCGCGGGCATCATCCAGCACGGACCGAGCCTTGCGGCCAGAACCATACTGCGCGCCGGAATTCAGGGAGCCGGCCGCCGCCACCCACGCGTCAATTGCGCTCTGGCGCATCGGCTGGGTAGCGGCATAGTCGAAGTAGTGCGGCATTACTGGCGCGCCTTCAGTTCCTCGGTCAGGGCTGGTGCGATTTCATGCAGGTCGCCCACGACGCCGAGATCAGCGATCTGGAAAAACGGCTCATCCTGGTCTTGGTTGACCACCACAATGGTGCCGGAAGTCTGCATGCCAGAGGTGTGCTGGATAGCGCCAGAGATGCCCAAGCCGATGTAGAGGTCAGGCGAGACGGTAACACCGGTCTGGCCGATCTGATAGGCGGCGTCATAAAAGCCTTCATCGACGGCGTCGCGGGTGGCGCCGACTGCGGCCCCGAGGGCGTCGGCAAGCGGCTCGACGACGGCCCCGAACTCGTCGCCCACGCCACGGCCGCCGGCGACGACTGCCTTGGCCTCGGTAATTTCCGGTCGTGCGGACTTCTGAGCCGGAGTAAAGGAAGTTACCTTGACGTCTTTAGCCGTGGCGGCCGGCAACGGCATCGGCGCCGGCTGTGCCTCCACCTGCTGTGGCGCAGCCTCAACCGCACCCGGGCGAAGGGTGTAGATCGGGCACTGACCAGCGGCGGTAGAGGTGGTCTCATAGGAACCACCGAAAATGCTCATCTGGGCGGAGCCATCGGCGGCAATGCCATTGACATTGACCAGTGCGCCAGAGGCGAGGCGAGCCGCGAGGCGGCCGGCAATCTCGTTATTGGCCGGAGTTGCGGCCAGCACGATGGGCGCTGGGTTCGCAGCGCCAAGCGCATGCAGGGCATCGACCTCCGGGGTAAGGAAACGCTGTTCATAATCCTCGGCCGTTGCCTGAACTACCTGTGCGGCGCCGAGGGCGGCAAGGTCGGCATCAAATTTATCGGCCTGCTTGCCGACGACCACTGCGGACACCGTACCCAATTCCCGCGCGGCCGTAATCAGCTCGCCGGTAACGGGAAGGAGGTTGTCCGCGTCGTGCTCAACTAGTACGTAAACGTGCGACATATCTACTCCTAAATCAAGTTCTTTGCGGACAGGAAATCAGCGATCTTCTTCGCTGCATCTTGCGGGTTGGGCTCCGAAATAACTTCGCCGGCGGTGCGCGGTGGGCGCTTCTCAGCAGCCGAGACAGCGGTCGTCGGCGCGATAGCCTCGATGCCCAGGTCAGCCAGGGTGAAGGTGGTGATTTCCGCCTTCTTAGCTGCCATCAGGCCCTTGAAATTGGGGAATCGTGGCTTGTCACTCTTATCGTTCACCGTAACGATCGCCGGCAGTGGCGCCTCGAGTTCCCAGGTGCCGCGCGCGTCATCACGGGTGCCCTGCACGGTGCCGTCAGCTAGCTCT
Source organism: Corynebacterium sp. UMB0012 (assembly GCF_030216265.1). Classification (NCBI taxonomy): domain Bacteria; kingdom Bacillati; phylum Actinomycetota; class Actinomycetes; order Mycobacteriales; family Corynebacteriaceae; genus Corynebacterium; species Corynebacterium sp. UMB0012. Next base: position 169,169 of record NZ_JASOKQ010000001.1, on the reverse strand, counting down.
ACTTTGTGCAAGCCGGTAAGGGCCGGCAGCTGGCGGTATTCGGCAAGAAGGCCGGCAAGCAGGCCGGTGGAGGCATCGGAAGCCTCGGTGCCGGCGGTGATCAGCTGGACGTCGTCAAGCTTATTGAGCGCGGCGTTGAGGGTCCACGCGGTCGATAGCGCGTCCGCTCCGGCCAAGGAATCATCGGAGACGAGCACGGCATCGTCGGCGCCCATAGCCAAAGCCTTACGCAGTGCCTCGTCGGCCTGGGCCGGCCCCATCGTCAGTGCTACGACTTTGTAGCCCGCATCGGGGTTATTGTCGCGCAGTCGCAGGGCTTGTTCCGCGGAGTACTCATTAACCTCATCAATGACGTTATCCACGGAGGTGCGATCCAGGGTGTGGTCATCGTTCAAAGACTTGGTAGACCACGTATCCGGCACGTGTTTGACCAGAGCCACAATAGTTGGCATTGGGCACTCACCTTTCCGATATATTTATGTTGCGTAATTATCCTCGGACGATGATACTCGGGGTTGACACAGCAAGGCGATTCCCTGTGAGCCAATTCGCGTAATGATGACCGCAAAAGGTTTCGATCCCTTCAGCTTCATCTTCTTCCGTAGCTGGTCAGGGTCCACCTCTACCCCGCGTACAAGGATTTCTAGGCTTCCCGCGTCATAGGATTTAAGTACGGATTTTAATCTTTTTAGGGGTACTTCTTCTATGAAAGGAAATCCCGAAGTTCCCTCCGGAATCCTCTCTCCTGTCAGGTATGCGATGCGCGGATCGATTTGATGCAACCCTTCCCTGGCCGCGTAGTGCTGGACCAACCCCGCTCGAACGATGGCCCCATCCGGGTCGATGAGATAACTGCCAATGCCTCCAGCATCGGGTAGGTCGTCTGCGTGGTCATCGAGGACATCCAGCTTGTTTCCTCGAATCATTACCGCTCTTCGGCCGTTACCAAGGCCTGGGGTATAAAGGCAGGCTTCTTTTACCCCGCCATCGACGCTCGCGACGGTGACGAGGCCGTCCCACTCGCTGAAATCAAGGCCAGGCGCGCACTTGATGGCCAGTTCCTTATCGCGATGCTTATCGACGACCTCCGGGAGCGGTGGCACCAAATCCTCCGGCCGCGTGATTCGCCTGCCACCGGCGCGGCGGGCCGGGTCTGCAAGGAGAACATCGGCGGTAGTAGTAGTCGTCAGCGCATCCGCGCGGAAAATCTTGGCGGAGGAGAGATTGTGCCTCGCCATTCTTACCCGTGATTCATCCAGGTCCGAGCCACAATAGTCGAGCGGAGAATTATAGCCTTCCGTGCCGATGGAACAGGTGACGTCGTGGACGCTGCGCACTCCCTGCTCGGCGAGGAAATTCGTCCGATACGCCGCCACTTCAATGGGGGTTGCTTGCTGGGCGGAGTCGGCGTCCATAAGCCAATCGTGCGGGAGCTTGCCGGAACTGCGGGCGGTTACCAGCTCCATGACCGCGCGGCCATATTCACCGAACTTAGCTTTGAGGATTTCAGTGTCTTTGAGCCGAGAAGCCTTGGTTAAGGTGAGGTCGAGGTGTGCTATTTCCTCTTGATGTTCGGCAAGGAAGTCAACTTCTGCAGGGGTATAACTCATATTCGGTCTAAAGGGGTGGTGGAAAAGAATTCGCGGTAACGGGGATCTTCGCGCGGATCCCCAATGACGGGGCGCAGGTCCGAAAAGGACGCATCCTCTAGGACCTCTTGGACGGAGGAATACTTGCTCAGCCTTTGCATCTGTGCCCACGTGGGGATGGCAAGGCGCACCAGCCCGGCGCGCCAGCCGTCCAGGATGAGCTGCGGGGGGAACCATCCGGCATCGTCTGCTTCATCGGTATCCCCATCTGGTTCTTGGCCGGAGGGCAACACCCCAACGAAGAAGAAGGTGTCGAACCAATGGCTTTTCCCCTTTCCTACCCAGCGCGCCCAAGGAAGGAGCATATCGGCGTCGACCCGCATTCCGTTATTGCTGAGGAATTCGGTAAAGGAAATGGTGTGGTTTTCGAGGAGTTTTCGCTCTTTGTGATAGCGCCGCGCATTGGAGACGATACCGTCCTCGCGGATGGCGAAAAGGGTGCCGGCCTCTTCGAAGAGCTCGCGGGCAGCGGCGAAAACGAGAGCGTGGGCTTTGTACTTGGTCACGCCCATCCGGCGGGCCATGGAGATGACAGACTTCCCGGCCCACAGCTCGCCCGAGTCCCAGGCACGCGGCGGAAAGTCACGTGGGTCTACACCGCCGCCCGGAAATACTGAATGCCCCGGGTAGTTATGCATGGTGTGGACGCGCTCTTGTACCCACACTTCAAGACCGTCAGCGCCGTCCCGCAAGAGCAGGACGGTTGCCGCCAAGCGCCCACCGTGGAAGCCGGTGGTATCGCTGGCGTCAATGGCATCGAGACGGTCATGAAAAGGATTGGTCATAGAGAAGCTCGGCGGGCGAAGTATCGCTGTCCAATGCGGTCCACCTGAATAGGCTGGTGGAAGGCGCGAGTCAGATTTTCGGAGGTGAGGACGGAATTAATCAGCCCTTTTGCCACAACTTTACCCTCATCTAACAGCATGGCGTGGGTGAAGCCATAGGGAATCTCCTCCACGTGGTGGGTGATCATGACTATCGCTGGGGCATCAGGGTCCATGGCTAGATTGCCAAGGTATCCCACGAGGTCTTCGCGGCCTCCCAGGTCCATGCCTGCGGACGGCTCATCGAGGATGAGCAACTCCGGGTTAGACATGAGAGCGCGAGCGAGAACGACGCGCTTCTTTTCTCCCTCAGACAGGGTTCCCCAGGTGCGCTCTTTGAGGTGGGTGGCGCCAACTTGGGCCAAGATGTCATCCGCGCGGGAGAAATCCATGTCCTGGTATTCTTCGCGCCAGCGGCCCAACACAGCGTAACCGGCGGAGACAACTAGATCGTCCACGCGTTCAGTGTCCGGAATCCGCGATTGCACCGCCGCGGAGGAGATGCCGATAAGCGCGCGCAGATCGCGCATGTCGGTTTTGCCGATTTGCTCCCCCATCACAAAGGCGGTGCCTTTCGAGGGGAACTCTTCGGCCGCGGCCATGCGCACCAGCGAGGTCTTGCCCGCGCCATTGGGGCCAATGATGACCCAGCGCTCATCGAGCTCTACTTGCCAGTCCACGGGTCCGACGAGGGTCTTGCCGCCGCGGCGCAGCTCGACGCCGCGAAAATCTACGAGCCAATCTTGATCAGTGGGAGTTACGTCGTTCACGCCTTCCATTGTGACTGATTTGTTCTTTGCCCGGTGAAATTGACACAGCTGCATTAGTCTTATGTGCATGACTACTCGCCTTGGTATTGACGATGTCCGCCCGCTTATCTCCGCCGGTTCTGTAGCCTCCAAAGCCGTTGTAGGCGAGGTAATTCCTGTCACCGCCCTAGTCTGGCGCGAGGGCCACGATGCGGTCTCGGCAACCCTGTCTGCGTGGGCGGCACGGACCACGGCTACCTCCTCCGTCACCATGCAGGTCGACCCTAATGACCAAGATCGCGTACACGGCGTATTTACCCCGGGCACCCAAGGCACCTGGTACTTCCGCGTCGATGCCTGGTCCGATCCCATCGCCACGTGGAAGAACGCGGTAACCAAGAAGATGGCGGCTGGGCAATCGGCTGCTGAGCTTGCCAATGACCTGCAGCATGGCGCGGAGTTGTTTTCTCGCGCGGCTCTGCAAACCCCGTCGGATGTGGTGGAACCGCTCTTTGTGGCTGCTCGGGATTTAGAGGATGAGTCCTTGGACGTCGATAAGCGCGTGCAGGTAGCGCTCTCGGAAGAGGTAGCAGGCATCCTGCGCTCGCATCCCTTGCGCGACCTGCTGGTAGAGGGCGCAATCCACGAGGTATATGTGGAGCGCCGGGCCGCACTCTATAACTCGTGGTACGAGCTTTTTCCCCGCTCCACGGGAGGCTGGGATGAAGAGGGAAATCCAGTCCACGGCACTTTTGACACCACTGCCAAGGCACTGGAGCGGGTGGCCGATATGGGCTTCGATACGGTGTACTTTCCGCCCATTCATCCCATCGGCAAGGTACACCGCAAGGGAAAGAATAATTCGGTCGTTGCCGAGCCCGGCGATGTGGGAAGCCCCTGGGCCATCCAGGACCACTCCACCACCCATCCGGACTTGGGCACCATGGAGGATTTCAAGAAACTAGTCTCCCGCGCCCAAGAACTCGGCCTGGAGGTAGCGCTCGATTTCGCGCTTCAGGCATCGCCCGACCATCCGTGGGCGAAGAGCCACCCAGAATTTTTCACCGTCCTTCCAGATGGCACCATCGCGTACGCCGAGAACCCGCCGAAGAAGTATCAGGATATCTATCCACTCAACTTCGATAGCGCTCCTGATGCCATCTACCACGAGATCTATGAGACCTTGATGATTTGGGTCGAAGCCGGTGTGAGTACTTTCCGCGTGGATAACCCGCACACCAAGCCGGCAAATTTTTGGAACTGGCTGATTACCCGCGTGCACGCCACCCATCCGGATGTCATCTTCTTGGCCGAGGCCTTTACCCGCGCCCCTCGCCTCTTCGGTCTAGCAAAGGCGGGGTTTTCCCAATCCTATACCTATTTCACCTGGCAAACCTCCAAGCACGAGCTCACCCAATTTGGCCAGATGCACGTCGACCAAGCAGATATCTGCCGCCCCAACCTCTTTGTTAATACCCCGGATATCCTGCACGATTCCCTGCAGACCGGCGGGCGTGCCATGTTCGCCATTCGCGCGGTCCTAGCCGCCACCATGTCGCCACTATGGGGCGTGTACTCCGGCTTTGAGCTCTACGAGCACACCCCAGTAGCCCCAGGCTCCGAGGAATATCTCGACTCTGAGAAGTACGAACTACGCCCGCGCGATTTTGCGGCGGCGGCTGCGTCAGGAGATTCCCTCGAGTCCTATATCCGGCTGCTCAACCAGATCCGCCGCGATAATCCCGCTTTGCAGCAACTGCGCACCCTGCGGTTCCACGACACCGACAATGAAGCCATCATTGCCTATTCCAAGGCGGATCCGGCCACCGGCAATGTAGTCCTCGTCGTGGTCAACCTAGATCCGCGCAACGCGCAGGAAGCCACCGTCACAGTAGATATGCAAGCTATCGGCCGCCACCCAGGCGAGTCTTATACCGTCCAGGACACGATTACCGGCTCTGCCTACCACTGGTCCGAGCGCAACTTTGTGCGCTTAGAGCCGCTTCGCGACGTCGCCCATGTCTTCGTCCTTCCCCCTGCCGACCACGCCCTCCAGGAACAGCTCACCTGGCGGGCAGTTAGCGACTATCGCCCGTAAATATTCGCCCACCGGACCGCACCCGAACTAGGTACTGTGATTGTATGACTATCCCGGCCGCTGACCTCGCTCGCCTCAATGACTGCCGCCACCATGACCCGCACGGTTTCTACGGCTGGCACGAAGGTACCGTCCGCTCCCGCCAACCAGGCGCTTGCGAGGTGCAGCTTCACACTCCCACGCAATCCGTGTCCATGGAATTGGTTGGCGATGACATCTGGGAGGCGGAAATTGGCGATAACTGCGATTACCGCTTAGAAATCTCCTATCCGGAGGCCCCTAGCCGCACCGTGGCAGACGGCTATCACTTCCTTCCCACGGTGGGCTCGCTGGATCTGCACCTGATTGGAGAAGGCCGCCACGAGCGCCTCTGGGATGTCCTCGGCGCCAACCTGCGTTCTTATGACACTGAGATGGGTACCGTATCCGGCGTCTCCTTTGCCGTGTGGGCTCCCAATGCCCAGGGCGTTGCCGTCGTGGGCGATTTCTGTGGCTGGAACCCCACCCAGTATCCGATGCGTTCACTCGGATCGACCGGCGTGTGGGAGGTCTTTGTTCCCGGTATCGGTGCTGGCGAGCACTATAAGTTTGCCATCTTTAGCCACGAGGGCCGCAAGGACAAGGCCGATCCCCTAGCCAAGCGCACCGCCTGCCCGCCGGAGACGGACTCCATCGTGGATTCCACCAGCTTCGCCTGGTCCGATTCCGCCTGGATGGACAAGCGCACCGGCAACCTCGATGTGCCTATGAGCATCTATGAGGTCCACGTTGGCTCGTGGAAGGTTGGCGCCAACTACAACCGCTTGCGCGAGGAGCTCATCCCATACCTCAAGGAGCACGGTTTCACCCACGTCGAGCTCTTGCCCGTGGCCGAGCATCCCTTCGGCGGGTCCTGGGGATACCAAGTCTCTGGCTATTACTCGCCTTCTGCGCGCTGGGGCTCGCCGGATGAATTCCGAGAACTGGTCAATGCCCTGCACAAGAATGGCATCGGCGTCATCGTGGACTGGGTGCCGGCACACTTCCCCAAGGATGATTGGGCCCTTGGTCGCTTCGACGGCCAGGCTCTCTACGAGCACCCCGATCCCCGCCGCGGCGAGCAGGCCGATTGGGGCACCTATGTCTTTGACTTCGGCCGCAATGAGGTCCGCAATTTCCTCGTGGCCAACGCCCTATACTGGGCCGAAGAATTCCACATCGACGGCCTGCGCGTAGACGCCGTGGCTTCCATGCTCTACCTGGACTATTCCCGCGATGAGTGGCTGCCCAACCAATATGGTGGCCGCGAGAACCTCGAGGCGGTGCAATTCCTCCAGGAAACCAACGCCACCCTCAACCGCACGCATCCAGGCGTGCTCACTATTGCCGAGGAATCCACTTCCTGGCCGGGAGTTACCGCCCCCACCTCCGAAAACGGCTTAGGCTTTTCCCTGAAATGGAATATGGGCTGGATGAATGACACCTTGGAGTACTTCAAGCACGAGCCCATTCACCGTTCCTATCACCATGGCGAGCTCACCTTCTCCATGGTCTATGCCTACTCCGAGCGCTACGTACTGCCGTTTAGCCACGACGAAGTAGTCCATGGCAAGGGCTCGCTGTGGGAGCGCATGCCTGGCGACGACTGGAATAAGGCCGCCGGCCTCCGCGCCCTCTATGGCTACATGTTCTCCCACCCCGGCAAGAACCTGCTCTTCATGGGCCAGGAATTTGGCCAGACTACCGAGTGGGCCGAGGGGCATTCCGTGGACTGGGGTAACCTCCACGGTTGGGGCAGCGAATGGCACCAGGGCATCAAGCGCCTCGTACGTGATATTAACCTCGTCTACCGCGATACCCCTGCCTTGTGGTCGCAAGACTTTAGCCAAGAGGGATTCCAGTGGGTCAAGGCGGATGATTCGAATAATAACGTGCTCGGCTACGTCCGCTACGGCGCAGACGGCTCTGCTCTACTCGCCGTGTGCAACCTTTCTGGTTCTTCCATCCCCAACTATGGCCTCTGGGTTCCACACGACGGTGAATGGCAGATGGTGCTCAACACCGATGACGCCGTCTATGAAGGCGCCGGGAACCCACTGCCCCAGCGCATCCGCGTGGAGAACAACTCCACGACGCTGCATCTGCCGGCCAATTCCGTGCAGTGGTATGCGCTAGAGCGCTAAGTCCTAGTACAGGGCGCTCGCCAGCTTGGTGCGGGCGTCGAGCACGCGCGGGTCATTGCCTTCAAAGAGCCCAAAGAGCTCCAGTAGGCGCTCGCGCACGCGGGACTTCTCGTCGCCGGCCGTTGTCTTCATCGTCTCGATGAGGCGATCAAAGGCCTTTTCTGGGGCTCCGGCTACCACTTCGGCGTCGGCAGCCCGCATTTGCTTATCGACGTCCCCCTTATCCCCTTCCGCGGCCGCAATCGGGTCTTCGGTCTGGTTGGCAGGGTCGAGGCGCTTGAGCAAGACTGTGGTGTCACGCGCCTGCTTAATCTGCACATTATCGGGCTCGGATTCCAAGATGGAGTTGTAGACGTTGAGCGCCCCATCAAAGTCGCCGGCGTTCAAGAAGCTTTCTGCTTCCTGAAGGCGCGGATCCTCTTCTTCCTCTTGGGGCTGTTCCGATGCCTCATTGCCTTGCAAGCCCTTCAGCTGTGGACCAACATTCTGCACCAGGGTGTCCACCCATTGCTTTAGGGCTTCTTTGGGTTGCGCGCCCTCAAAGTTCGTCAGTGGCTGGCCAGCGCCCAATGCCACCACGGTCGGCAGATTCTTCACACCAAAGGCCTGCGCAACCTGCGGAGTAGCATCCGCATCCACGTAAGCAACCAAGAAGCTCAAGTTTCCTTGCGCGGCCAAATCCGCAAGGTCAGTTTTCAACTGCTCCGACTGGGTAGAGCGAGCAGTGCCGATGAGGACCACGACCGGAACTTCCGTAGAACGGCGAACCACATCTTGGTCGAAGTTGGCCTCGGTCACCGTGAAGAAAGGCTGGGCGCCGCCGGCACTTGTCTGCGGCGATTCCTGCGCCTTCTGCCGGGCCTCGGCTCGCGCCTTGACCTGGCTGAGGTCGAGCGCTCCTCCTACATAAGCATTATTTGGTGAAGTCATCTAGTCCTCCTTTGCAAGGCGGCGGTTAACCGCATCTACCTTGTCCGTTAGCTGATTAGTTACGCCTTCGCGAATATCGGCCTTGACCACCAAAGAAGTGCGTGGGGATACCGCACGCACTGCGTCGGTGGCCTTCTTAATCGTGTCAAAGACCTCGTCCCATTCGCCTTCAAGCAAGGTGAACATGGCATTGGTCTCGTTGGGCAGGCCGGATTCGCGGACTACGCGCACGGCCTCGGACACGGCATCGGCCATTTCTTGGGAGTCATTATTGACCACCGCAGGGGCTACAGAAAATGCAACAATCATGCCCGCTAGTCTACCTACGCTCCCAGCAGTGGCGGTGCCAGTGCCGGCGATCGTCGCCCCGGCGGCCCACGTCCCGCGGCCAGGCGACGATGTGTGCCACCCCGGGCGGAATGTTTTGGTTACAGCCAGGGCACAAGTAATACTTCTGAGCGCGAGCAGAACCGATATGCCGCATGACATAGGGCTCGCCGTGCGTCCAACTTGGCCCCTCGACAGTTTGCGAACCTAGAAAGGTTGAACCGTCTTTGGGCAGGGACCGGACTTCCACGGGTTTGCGCCTATTTCGCCGTGGCATTAGAACAGTCGCAATTCGTTCGACTCGAGCCCGCGTAGCTCCTGGTAATCCAGTACGACGCACCGAATGCCGCGGTCCTCAGCCAAGGTACGCGCCTGCGGCTTGATTTCCTGGGCTGCGAATACACCGGAGACAGGGGCGAGAAGCTCATCGCGGTTGAGCAGCTCCAGATACCGTGTCAGCTGCTCAACGCCATCAATGCCTCCGCGGCGCTTTACCTCGATGGCGACGTTATTATTGTTCTCATCCTTAGCCATGATATCCACAGGACCGATGGCCGTGGGATATTCGCGGCGCACCAACGTGTAGCGCTCGCCCAAGGTATCAATCTGGTCTGCCAAGAGCTCTTGAAGGTGAGCCTCGACGCCATCCTTGACTAGGCCTGGATCCTCACCCATGTCATAGGAGATTTCTTCATGAATCTCGGCAATGGTGATGCGCAACTGCTCGCCCTTGGGGTTTTCCACCAGCCACAAGATCTCGCCTGTGTCTTCGCCGTCGAGGTCCTCAATCCCGGACTCCTTCAGGGTGCACGGGGGTGTCATCCAGTTAAGTGGCTTATAAGCGCGGTCGTCGGCATGCACGGACACGGAACCGTCCGCTTTGACGATGAGCAGGCGGTCTGCCATTGGCAGGTGGGCATCCAAGCGGCCCACGTAATCTACTGAGCATCGGGCGATTACTAAACGCATGTTCTCTACCCTAGCGGGTGGAGCTATCGCTTGGATTGACGGGTAGCGCGTTCGCGCAGTTCCCGGAAGTCAAAGCGCTGCTGGCGCTTGGATGGAGCGGCCTCTACCCACGCCCCGAAGGCCATGATTCCGTGGGCGTCCGACGCCAGTTCATATTCTCTTCCCTTGGCCCGAAAGCGAACGACTTCGGTGGCAGCGGACATAAAAGAAGCCTCGTCATCATCAAGCGGGCGGGTGCTCACTACTTCGATGTCGAGGCGGTTGATGCGCAGATCGCAGCGCGGAGAGACAGAACGGAGCTTGAAATACTCCACAAATTCGCCTTCATAACGCAACGAACCATGGCGCCAGGAAAGGGAATTCTTAGCCGGAACTCGGCGCAGAAGGACAGAAGTACCGCGCGATCGCACAGTGAAAAAGCGAAGCGCAGCCAGAAAAATAACTAGCAGCAGGGCCACTCCAAGGGCCCACAGAAGCACTGCAACCACCGTTGAATTCATGGGCCTTTCACGCCATCCTCGCTCTGTGGAGAAACTGATTCTTTGGATTGTAGCGCCTTGAAGGGCCACCACGCCAATAAGAAAAGGCAAAGAAAAAACGAAGAAGGCGCACCGGCTATAAACCGATGCGCCTTAAGAGAGCAGGAAGGGCGGCTATTGCTGCCCTCTCCTACCAATCCAAGGTATTAAGCCTTGGCGCGGCGAACTGCACGCTGTGCGGCCTCGCCACGGGACTTGGTGAGCTCGTGCTCAGAAGCGAAATCCTTCTGAGCCTTCTCCTCATCCACCTCATCGGACCAGATGGCCCAATCAGCGAGGACGGTGATCTTGTCCTGGGTAACGGAGAGGAAACCACCCTGCACGGCGGCGACGCGGCGCTCGCCGTCCACTGGGTGGATGGTCACCACGCCATTATCGATCAACTGACCGATCATTGGCTCGTGACCGGGAAGCACGCCGATCTCACCCTCGGTGGTCTCAGCCGTGACCATGGAGGCCTGTCCAGACCACAGCAGGCGCTCGACGGAAACCAATTCGGCGGTGATGTCAGCCATGTGCCTCTCCCTACTTCTCGTTCAACTTCTTGTATGCAGCCTCGACATCGTCCAAGCCACCCAAGCCGTTGAAGGCCTGCTCTGGGTAGTGGTCAAACTCGCCATCGCAGATGCGCTCGAAGGCATCGATGGTCTCAGACAGCGGCACGTAGGAGCCCGGCAGGCCGGTGAACTTCTGTGCGACGAAGAAGTTCTGGCCCAAGAAGCGCTCGATACGGCGGGCACGCTGAACGGTGACCTTGTCCTCCTCGGACAGCTCGTCCATACCAAGGATGGCGATGATGTCCTGGAGTTCCTTGTTCTTCTGCAGAATACCGATGACGCGCTGTGCAACCTCGTAGTGCTTCTCGCCAACGATACCCGGCTCGAGGATACGAGAGGTAGAGGTCAGCGGGTTCACTGCTGGGTAAATACCCTTGGAAGCAATAGCACGGTCCAGCTCGGTGGTGGCGTCCAAGTGAGCGAACGTCGTAGCCGGAGCTGGGTCGGTGTAGTCATCGGCAGGAACGTAAACGGCCTGCAGGGACGTAATGGAACGGCCCTTGGTCGAGGTAATGCGCTCCTGCAGAACACCCATCTCATCAGCCAGGGTTGGCTGGTAGCCCACAGCGGAAGGCATACGACCCAGCAGGGTCGAAACCTCGGAGCCGGCCTGGGTGAAACGGAAGATGTTGTCGATGAACAGCAGCACGTCCTGGTTCTGCACATCGCGGAAGTACTCCGCCATAGTCAAGCCGGACAGAGCCACGCGCATACGGACTCCTGGCGGCTCATCCATCTGGCCGAAGACAAGTGCGGTATCTTGCAGCACGCCCATTTCTTCCATCTCCAGGAAGAGGTCGGTGCCCTCACGGGTACGCTCGCCGACGCCGGCGAAGACGGAGGTACCGGAGAACTCACGGGCGATACGGGTAATCATCTCCTGAATGAGAACGGTCTTACCCACACCTGCGCCGCCGAAGAGGCCAATCTTGCCGCCCTTAACGTACGGGGTCAGCAGGTCAATGACCTTAATGCCGGTCTCCAGAATCTCGGTCTTACCCTCGAGCTGGTCGAACGCTGGCGGCTCGCGGTGGATGCCCCACTGCTCACCATCGCGGCCGAGACCCGGCTCGTCGAGGCAGTCACCGAGGGCGTTGAAGACGTGGCCCTTGACGACGTCGCCGACCGGCACGGAAATTGGCTTTCCGGAGTCGATGACCTCGGCACCGCGGACAAGGCCGTCGGTCGGTGCCATGGACACGGTGCGGACAAGGTTGTCACCGAGGTGCTGAGCGACCTCGAGGGTGACGGTCTTTGCAACAGCTTCGAGCTTAATGTCGACGTGCAGTGCGTTGTACAGGGCCGGCAGTGCCTCACGTGGGAATTCCACGTCCACAACCGGACCGATGACGCGCACGACACGACCGGCGACTGCCGAAGACTGTGCATTCTGCTCTTGCAGAGCTGTAGTCATAATCTAGTCACTTTCTGCGCTGTCAGATAGCGCGCCAGCGCCACCGACGATCTCTGAAATTTCCTGGGTAATCTGTGCCTGACGGGCCTGGTTAGCCACGCGAGAGAGGTCCTCGACCATCTCGGTTGCGTTGTCAGTAGCAGACTTCATAGCTGTACGGCGTGCAGCGGACTCGGAAGCAGAAGCTTCCAAGAACATAGCAAACAGGATACGCGAGACGTACTGCGGAAGCAGCGCTTCCATCAGCGTATCTGCGTCTGGCTCAAACTCGAATCCTGCGGCAACATCGTCCGCAGACTCGGCGTCAGTCAGAGCGGAGTCACCGAGGTGATACTCCTCATCCTGAATGACCGGCTGAACTGGCAACAGCTGCTGAGCACGCGCGGTCTGGGTCAACATGGACTCAAACTCGGTGTAGACAACGTGTACCTGGTCAAAGCCACGTACACCGGCGCCCTCACCCTGCGCATGCAGGCCGTCGCGGCCCTTGGTAGTGCCATGAGAACCAGCAATAAAGCCATCAATCAAGTGACGGCGCACATCGTGGGTGGTCTCCCAGGTTGGATCCTGAGAGAAACCGCCCCAGCTGCCCACTACTTCGTCCTCGCGGAACTTGTAGTGGCCGATGCCCTTATTACCAGTAACGTAGCGAACTACCTCGTAGCCCTTGCTTTCCAGGAGAGCCTGCAGCTGTGCCGCCTTCTTGAAGACGTTGTTGTTATAGCCACCGCACATACCGCGGTCAGAAGTGACCACGAGGATGGCGGCGACGTTTCCGTCTTCGCGCTCACGCAGCATGTCATGCTCCAACGTAGAAGCCGCAGCCAGCTTGTTCATCATGCTGGTCATCTCAGCCGCGTACGGCTGAGAGGCCTCTACCCTAGCCTGCGCCTTGGTAATGCGCGAGGTAGCAATGAGCTCCTGGGCCTTGGTGATCTTCTTAGTCGAATTGACGGACCGGATGCGGTCACGTAGTTCGCGAAGATTAGCCATCGTTTCTCCTCCCTTCTTTAATCTAGACGGTTAGTTGTGAGTTCTGAACTCTACTTAGCCGTCTTGCGGGAGACGTTGAGCTCGGTGTTCTTTACGTCGCTTTCATCCAAAGGCTCTACCGGTGCCTCGGAGCCGAGGTTACGGCCCTCGGAGGTGCGGAAGGTCGGCTGGAAGTCCTTAGCTGCCGCAACCAATGCGTCCTTGGACTCATCGGTCAGCGGCTTGCCACCGGAAATCTGCTCAAAGACCTCTGGGGTATTGGCGTTGAGGTACTCGTGTACCTCGTCCTCGAAGCGGCGGACGTCTTCAACGGGAACGACGTCGAAGATGCCAGCCTCGGCGAGGTAAATGGACACCATCTGGTACTCCACCGGCTGCGGGGAGGACTCGGACTGCTTCAGCAGCTCGACCAGACGGGAACCGCGCTCCAGCTGAGCCTTGGAAGCAGCGTCCAGGTCAGATGCGAACGCAGCGAAGGCCTGCAGGTCACGGTAGGAAGCCAGGTCCAGACGCAGATTACCGGCGACCTTCTTCATGCCCTTGGTCTGTGCAGCGCCACCGACACGGGAGACGGAAACACCGACGTTAATAGCCGGGCGAACGCCCTGGTTAAACAGGTCGGACTCCAGGAAGACCTGGCCGTCAGTAATGGAAATGACGTTGGTCGGAATGAAGGCGCCGACGTCGTTTGCCTTGGTCTCGATGATCGGTAGGGCGGTCATGGAGCCGGCACCCATGTCGTCGGAAAGCTTTGCAGCACGCTCCAGCAGGCGGGAGTGTAGGTAGAACACATCGCCTGGGTATGCCTCGCGTCCCGGCGGACGGCGCAGCAGCAAGGAAATGGCACGGTAGGCCTCAGCCTGCTTGGTCAGGTCATCGTAGATAACCAGGACGTGGTTGCCCTGGTACATCCAGTGCTGACCCAGCGCTGCACCGGAGAACGGCGCTAGCCACTTGAAGCCGGCGGAATCGGAAGCCGGTGCGGCCACGATGGTGGTGTAATCCAGTGCGCCGTGCTCCTCAAGGGTGCGGCGCACGCCAGCGATGGTCGAGCCCTTCTGGCCGATAGCGACGTAGATGCAGCGTACCTGCTTGTCCTTGTCGCCGGACTCCCAGTTAGCCTTCTGGTTCAAAATGGTATCGATGCAGACCGCGGTCTTACCGGTCTTACGGTCACCGATGACCAGCTGGCGCTGGCCGCGGCCGATCGGGGTCATTGCGTCGATAGCCTTGATGCCGGTCTGCATTGGCTCTTCAACCGGCTGGCGCTGCAGCACGGATGGTGCCTGCAGCTCGAGGACGCGCTCCTCTTCAGCGTTGATTGGGCCCATGCCGTCGATCGGCTGACCCAATGGGTTAATTACGCGGCCGAGGAATTCCTCGCCCACTGGGATGGAGAGAACCTCGCCGGTCCTCTTAACCTCGTCGCCCTCCTTGAGGGACTCGAAGTTGCCCAGGACCACGACACCGATGGAGTTAGTGTCAAGGTTCTGTGCGACGCCAATCACGCCGCCTGGGAACTCGAGCAGCTCATTCGCCATAACGGACGGCAGGCCAGAAACCTGCGCAATACCGTCAGCTGCCGAAATGACCACGCCGACCTCCTCACGGGAGGCCTCCGCGGAGTAGCTCGAGGTGTAGTTCGCAATCGCACTACGGATCTCGTCGGAGGAGATCGTCAGCTCCGCCATGTTCTTCCTGCTCTCGGTAGTATCTTCCAGCACTTACTTAAATCGTTTCTGTCGTTTCGGCTACGCCATCTGGGCACGCAGGCGGGCGATCTTGCCTGCCGTGGAGCCATCAATGACTTCATCGCCGACGCGGATGCGCATGCCACCGAGGAGGCTGGTGTCAACCTCAGAGTGAATGGACATCGCACGACCATAAATTTTGCCCAGCTTCTCAGCGAGTACTGCTTGCTGGCCTTCGTTTAGTTCACCCGCTGCGGTAACGCGCGCAATGGTGCGGTCCTGCAGGTCAGCTGCAGAATCAGCCAGAGCGGCTACGTCATCGATCGGGTTCTGCTCTGGGCGGGAGATGGCCTGAAGCACGAGGGCCTCAGTAAACATCGTGACCTTGCCGTAGAGCACGTTTGCCAGCAATCCGCGCTTGCGGGCGGAATCAGCAGTTCGGTCGGAAAGCAGCTGGGTGAGCTCGCCCTCACGGTCAAGAATCTGGGACAGGCGGAAGAGCTCGTCTTCTACCTGGCCCAGCTGACCCTGCGCCTCAGCACCACGCAGCAGTGCGCGGCGGCCCAGGGACACCAAGCCCTTGACAAAGTCCTTCGGGGTGGACCACTGTGCGGCCGCAGCTTCCTGGATGATGCGCAATGCGCCATCGGAAATCTTGGAGCCGAACAGGGTCTCTGCCAGGGACTTGCGTGCCTCGCTCGGGGCGGCGATATCGGTGAATGCAACGCGCAATTCGCGGTCTGCATCCAAGACATCGACAACCTCGAAGATATCCAGGCCCGCCTGCGCGGCGGTGGCGACGTTGTTGTCGCCTGCCAGGATTTCATCCAAGCGGGTTTGCGAGGTTGCGAGTGCTTCGCGGCTAGCTGCCTTCATAGTTGCCTACTTTCCGGCCGGTGCCACAGAGTCGAGCTCGGACAAGAAGCCATCAATGGTGGAGGACTTCTTAGAGGCGTCGGAAAGCTCGCCGCCCAGAATCTTCTCCGCCAGGTTGATGGAGTTCTGGCCCATTTCGGAACGCAGCTCAGTAACAACCTGCGAGCGGGAAGCCTCCAGCTGCTTCTCGCCATTGGCGACGATGCGGCGGGACTCTTCTTCCGCGTTGGTCTTAGCCTCGGCCTCAATCTGCTTACCGCGCTCGCGCGCTTGCTCGCGGATCTCGGCTGCCTCTGCACGGGCATCGGCCAGCTGAGCATTGTACTTTTCCAGAGCAGCCTTAGCCTCGGCCTGCTGGGCCTTGGCACGCTTCAAGCCGCCCTCGATCCGGTCTTCACGCTCCTGCAGCATCTGGCTGTACTTCGGAAGAACGAACTTCGCGAAAATCAGCAAGATGATGGCGAACGGAATGATTGACCAGACTAAGTCGTACATCTTGGGCAGAAGGATGGAGTTGCCGCTCTCCAGCGGCAGGCGCTCACTTCCTTCTGCTGCAAGGTAGTAAATGACGTTGTTCATGGGTCTCCGTTCTTAAAGTTCGATTTACTTGTGTAAAGCGTTCTTTAGAACAGGAAGCCTGCAACGAGGCCGATGAGGGCAAGTGCCTCAACGAAGGCGATACCCAGGAACATGGTGGTACGCAGCTGGCCGGCCATCTCAGGCTGGCGTGCCATGCCCTCAACGGTCTTGCCAACGAGGATGCCGATGCCCAGGCCCGGGCCGATGGTGGCCAGGCCGTAGCCGAGGGACTGAAGGCCGTCGAAGGAGGTGGTTGCTGCGTCCTGAGCCAGGATGATCTCGTTCATGTGAAAGTCGTTCCCTTTCAATGTATATCCCGTAGGAGTGTCCTGCGGGGCGGTGTTGGTTTGATTTTGGGGTATTTAGTTAACCGCGAGGTTCGCGTTGTTGTTAGTGCGAATCTGCATGCAACGACAATTCGATGTATACCGCCGTCAGCAGGGCAAAGATGTATGCCTGCAAGAAGATGACGATAAGCTCGTAAAGCGTGAACAGAACCGCTGCGACCAGGGTCAAGCCACCCACTGCGGTCCAGGCGTTGAACTGGAAGAAGAAGAAGTTCGTAGCCGAGTACAACAGGACCAAAATCAGGTGGCCAGCCAGGAAGTTCGCCATAAGACGAAGAGCCAAGGTGACTGGGCGCATAACAAACGTAGAGAATGCCTCAATCGGCACGACAAGAATGTGCAAGGCCGGTGGCAGGTTAGGAATAACCACCGAGGACTTGATGAACTTGCCAAAGCCATAGCGCTTAGCGCCGGCGTAAATCATGGCGATATACGCAACAGCTGCCAAGACGATTGGCATACCGATACGGGCGTTCGGAGAAATGTTCAGACCCGGCACAATAGTTGTGAGGTTCCAGAACAAAACTGCAAAGAAGATAGAGGCCAAAAGTGGAAGGAAGCGACGTCCTTCCTTCTTGCCCAAGATGTCTTCTGCGATCTGAACTCGCACGAAGTCAATCGCATGCTCGCCTACGTTTTGAATTCCTTTAGGAACCAGCTTGGGGTTCCTGAAGGCGACAACAAATAGGAGCACCAGCACGGCCGCCATCAGAAGGCGAACGAGCATGATGCGATCCAAAGCGAACCAACCGTTGGCAAAATCGCTCAACCAGAGGTCAACGACTCCGCCATCATCGGTTACGTGCCCCGGGAAAAATTCTGGGTCCAGTTCGGGTGCGTGGAAGCTACCCTTCATGGCCAATGTTGTAACGCTCAGCGTTCTCTCCCGTGTTCGGGCCACACAGCTTGTCGAAGGCCGTGTGGTGCGATGGACGTCTCAAACTCTCTGCCTCACACACGGACTCCGTCGCACATCAGCGTGCGTAAGACAGGGATTCACCGCTGCGAAAGCCAGCTTTTGCGCTAGCCCGCGGTAACCCGAAGAAAAGCGTATCAGTTAGATCAAGAGTTTTCGCACGTGGGGGGCCACTAACGAGCCTAGTTTCACCGCTGCGGGCCCAATTCCGCCACAAATTCACAACAAAAAGGCCACATTCTGCCTAAATCCTGCTACGTGGAGTTCATCACACCTGCCTATTTCCCCACCTTGACGGGGGTAACCACAACAGAAACGATTGCATGCACACAGAGCAAAAGGGCCCACCACCTTTCCTTCCAGAAAAGCGGTGGGCCCTAAGAAAGGCCACTTCCCTGCTACGAGACGTACGTGACCCGCGAGGTGACGACGGCCCATACCTCTGTGCCCAAAGTGGCGAAAAGGGCCAGCATAACGGTCACGAACAGCGCCAAGGTGTCATAGAAATCCATATCTCGGATTACGAGAAGCACCATGACCAAAACGATGACCTTGAGCAGCCAACCACCCAGCACCACCGCCATGGTGTTGGCAGGAGTGGTATTGGCAGTCAGCAAAACCGACAAGGCGGTAAATAAGACGAAGCCGCCACCGATAGCGGCACCGACCAGGACTCCCCAAATACCGGGAAGACCACTGATACCGCCCCAGACGGCTAAGGAGACCACCGTGATAACCAGCAGGGCTAGGCCGCCCAGTCTGACCGCCCTTTGCATGGGACGGCGGTGGTCATCAAATTCCGAGGGTTGCGTAGTCGCTTGTGCTTCACTCACGGCTACACACCCTACCTCACGAGGGCTCGGATTCCTTCACCACGACGGTCTCTCGCGCAGCTGGGCCAATCTTTCCTTGCCGCAAAGGTACGAGGGTTGCCGCGAATGCCAAGAGCAAGGCAACGACGGTAACACCAATGGCCACTGGTGCGGGCACGATGGAAAAGGACACCGCGCCGAAGGCTACGGCGGAGACCCACAGATAAAGGACCAGCACGGTCCGGCGGTGGGTATGGCCGAGCGAGAGTAAGCGGTGATGGATATGCGCCTTATCCGCAGAAAACGGTGAGCGCCCCTGGGACAGGCGGCGAATGACAGCCCAGACAAGGTCCAGGACTGGAATAAACACCGCTGCGACCACCACAATGATGGGCGACATCAAGGCGACAATGTCCACCGTGCCGTAGAGCGACATATTGATCTTGCCAGACGCAGAAGTCGAGGCCGCAGCGAGCAAGAGACCAATAAGCATCGAGCCAGAATCGCCCATGAAGATGCGCGACGGTTCGAAGTTATGCGGCAAGAATCCAGCGCACATTCCCACCAGGGCAGCGCTGATGATAGCCGGCGGGTAGGCCGAGACCGCACCGCCCTGGTCATGGAGAACGGTCAAAGAAAACACCAGAATTGCCCCGCCCGCAATCATGC
Source organism: Corynebacterium sp. UMB0012 (assembly GCF_030216265.1). NCBI lineage: Bacteria > Bacillati > Actinomycetota > Actinomycetes > Mycobacteriales > Corynebacteriaceae > Corynebacterium > Corynebacterium sp. UMB0012. Next base: position 150,068 of record NZ_JASOKQ010000001.1, on the reverse strand, counting down.
CAAGGCCTGCCGCTAGGCCATCGAGGCCGTCGACAAAGTTGATGGCATTGATGAGCAGAACGGTAAAGAAAGCGGTGAGCAGGGTGCTTTGCAATTGGTCGAGGACGACCGTGGTGCCGCCGCCAAAAGGGATGAAAAGCAGGGTCCAGGTAAGGCCCAGCCCGCTCATCAAGGTGGCAGCAAAGAGCTGGCCAAACAGCTTCACTATGGCACTCAGCTCCACCAAGTCATCGACCACTCCGACAAGCAATAGCGCCAGGGCCGCCCAGAGTACCGCATTCATCTCCGGAGTGACGGGCATAAAACCCCGAGTCAAGGCTGGAAGCTGGGCTGCGAGGAATATCGCCGCCGCGAAGCCGGTAAACATGGCCACCCCACCCATGCGCGGGGTGGGCTGCGTGTGGGCGTCGCGCAGGCGAATCTCCGCCACGCGGCCGGTGCGCACCAAAACGGAGCGCACCACGCCGGTGGTGAGATACGTAAATGCTGCTGCGACGAGGATGACGAGGGCCAGCTCGCGCAGCGGTACACCACTGCCGCTCACGCGCATTCCTCCCTTAAGCCTGTGGGCGGGTACGCAGGGTCTGCGCGTCGACGCCAATGACCTCGCGGATTTCCTCGGCCGAAAGTGCCCCTTCTCGCAGCAGATACGGGCGCTCGCCAGAGAGATCAATGATGGTCGAGGGCTTGCCGACGGCCGTCTCTCCCCCATCTAAGTAAACCGTCACGGCTTTACCAAGCTGCTGCTTGGCCATGAGCGCCGTGGTCGGCGGCTGGTGACCAGAAATATTGGCGGAGGAGACAGCCATGGGGCCAACCTCGCGCAGCAACTCGATGGCAATGGGATGCAACGGCATGCGCAGCATCACGGTGCCGCGGGTATCGCCAAGGTTCCACGGCAGCGATGGTGCTTGCGGGACTACGATGGACAGGCCACCGGGCCAGAAGGCCTCAACCAAGTCACGCGCGGTATCGGTATAGGAAGCAACGAGGCCGCGAACGGTATCCCAGGACCCCACTAAAACCGGCACCGGCATATCCGGGCCGCGCTGCTTGGTGGCCAAGAGGTTGGCTACGGCATCATTATCAAAAGCATCGCAGCCGAGACCGTAGAGCGTATCGGTGGGCATGACCACAAGGCGGCCGGATTGCGCAGCCTTGACCGCAATATTCATCCCCTCTTCGCGCTCGGCATCATCGGCGCAGTTAAAAATCTTTCCTTGCATAATCTTTTCCCCTTCTTGCCCTCAATGGTGTCTTAGTCTACCCCGCGCACCGCAGTGACAAAGCGGGGCGTTCCCGTCAGGTCTTGCAGCGGGGCGATCTGTTCAAAGCCGCCGTGGCGGACCAATGCGGCTTGTACGGCCTCGCTCGTGGAATCGTCGTGTTCGATGGCTAACTTGCCGCCTGGGCGTACAAGGCGCGCAATGGTCGGGATAAGGCCTGTGATGACCCCCATCCCATCCGTACCGGCAAAGACCGCGTTATGCGGGTCATGATAGACCTCCGGTTCAAGATCCGAGGTCTCTGGCACATAGGGCGGGTTGGTCACGAGCAGGTCCACGGTCCCATTCCATTCCGCCAAAGTATCGTCGACCGTGGCGTCAGCCTGGATGACCTCTACCCCGGTGTTACGGGTATTGGCTTGGGTATAGGCTAGGGCGGCGTCGGCAAACTCCACTGCCTTCACCTGCGCGTCAGGCAGATAGTGGTGGAGGTAGAGCGCCAACGCGCCCGTGCCGGTGCACAAATCAACCAGCCGCGGGCCTTCCGCATTGCGCACCGCCCAGTCCGCCATAACCTCGGTTTCCGGCCGCGGGATAAACACGCCCGGGCCCACCTTGAGCTCCAGCGGGCCGAACCAGGCGCTGCCTAACACGTACTGCAAAGGCTCGCGGTCCTCCCGGCGGCGAAGCAGCGCATCAAAGGCCACGTCGAAGCCGGGCATAGAAGACTGATTGAGCGGGATATCCATGTGGCCGCAGTGGATGAGGTGCGCGGCCATAATGCGTGCATCCCATTCAGGGCTGGCCACCCCGGCAGCACGAAGGCGCTGCACCCCGCGGCGCAGCGCCTGTCCATACGTGTTATCCACGCTGGTTTAACCCTCGGCCTCGAGGCGCTCGGCACGCTCTTGGTCCTGCAGGGCCTTAATAAGGTCATGCATGTCGCCATTCAACACAGAATCCAAGTTATTGGCCTTGTAACCAATGCGATGATCCGTGATGCGGTTTTCCGGCCAGTTATAGGTGCGGATGCGCTCGGAACGGTCCATGGTGCGCACCTGGGAGGCGCGCTGCTCGCCGGCCTCAGCCTCGCGGGCCTCGCGCTCCATCTGATCCAGGCGGGCCTGCAGGACCTGCAGCGCACGCGCCTTGTTTTGAATCTGAGAACGCTCCTTCTGGCAGGTCACGATAAGCCCAGTGGGCAGGTGGGTGATACGCACCGCGGAGTCGGTGGTGTTCACGCCCTGACCGCCCTTACCGGAAGAGCGGTAAACGTCGACGCGAATATCCTTGTCATCGATATTGACGGACTCGACCTCTTCCGGCTCCGGGTAGACCAGCACGCCGGCGGCAGAGGTCTGGATGCGGCCCTGGGACTCAGTGACCGGAACGCGCTGTACGCGGTGCACGCCGCCCTCAAACTTGAATACGGACCATGCACCATCGCGCGACGGGGACTTGGAGCGGAAGGAAATGGTCATATCCTTCACGCCGCCCAGATCGGACTCATTGAGGCCCAAGACCTCCCAATTAAAGCCCGTCTTATCCGCATAGCGCTCGTACATGCGGGCCAAGTCACCGGCAAAGAGGGCTGCTTCTTCGCCGCCCGCGCCGGCCTTGATTTCCATAATGATGTCCTCGGAATCCTGCTCATCGCGCGGCGCGAGCAGGTCAGCGAGCTTTTCTTCCAAGTTCTCCACGGACTTTTCTAGCCGGTCCGCTTCCTCCTGGAAGTCATGGTCCTCATAGGCCATCTCCTTGGCATCGGCGAGATCCTCGCGCGCCTGGGTGAGCTCATCATTGACCATGATGATGGGTCGCAGCTCCGCGTAGCGCTTGGAGAGCTTGCGGAATTGCTTCTGGTCGCCGGCTACTTCCGGATCGGCCATCTGCATCTCAATGCCCTGGTACTCGGACACGATGTCATCAACGAGTGAAACCTGATTAGACATAATCTTCTTCATCCTTATCCGCAGCCATCGGGGCCGAGGAGGCCACCTGCATCAAGAACTCGCCATTGGAGCGGGTCTTCTTCAGCTGCTTAATGAGCAGGTCAATGGCCTGGTGGGAATCCAGGGCGGAGAGGATGCGACGCAGCTTGGTCATGATGCGTGCTTCCTCTGGTACGAGCAGCAGCTCGTCCTTACGAGTACCGGACGGGTTAACGTCCACGGCTGGGAAGACGCGGCGCTCAGAGATGCCACGGTCCAGCTTCAGCTCGGCGTTGCCCGTGCCCTTGAATTCCTCGAAGATGACGGTATCGCCGGTAGAGCCGGTCTCCACCATGGCGGTGGCGATAATCGTCAGCGAACCGCCCTCTTCGATATTGCGGGCGGCACCCAGGAAGCGCTTTGGCGGGTAGAGCGCGTTAGAGTCCACGCCGCCGGAGAGAATGCGTCCAGAAGCCGGGGAGGAATTGTTATAAGCGCGACCCAAGCGGGTAATGGAATCCAGCAGAACCACGACGTCCTTGCCTTGCTCCACCAGGCGCTTGGCGCGTTCGATAGCCAGCTCTGCCACGGAGGTGTGCTCTGATGGCGGGCGGTCAAAGGTGGAGGCAATAACCTCACCGTTGACGGAGCGCTGCATGTCCGTAACTTCCTCAGGGCGCTCGTCTACGAGAACGACCATGAGGTAGCACTCCGGGTTATTGGTAGAAATCGCGTTGGCGATATTCTGCAGAATCGTCGTCTTACCAGCCTTTGGCGGGGAGACGATAAGCGCGCGCTGGCCCTTACCAATCGGCATGATGAGGTCAATGACGCGGGTGGTGAGGATCTTCGGATCCGTTTCCAAACGCAAGCGCCTATTCGGATACAGCGGGGTGAGCTTATTAAAGTGCGGGCGCTGCTTTGCGCCTTCCGGATCGATGCCGTTGACGGTATCGACCTGTACCAGCTGGTTGTACTTGCGACGGTTGCGGCCATTGCCGTGCGTATGCGTCGGGCCGGAGACCTTGACCTGGCCAGTGATGGCGTCACCAGAGCGCAGGCCCAAGCGGCGGACGATGCCGTTGTTCACAAAGACGTCGGAAGCCGCGGCGCGGTAGCCCGTGGTGCGCAGGAAGGCGACATTATTGTCTACGACATCCAAGATGCCGCCGACGGCCTGCAGCTCATCGCCCTCGCGGACCTGCAAATCGTTGCCGCCGTTATTGTCATTATTATTTCCGCGGCCGCGGCGGTTGCGGCGGTTGCGGCGCCCACGGCGGTTGCCGCGCTCGTGGTTGTTGTTGTCCTCGTGGCGATTGCCGCGCTGCTTATTATCGCCGCGGTCATTCTTCTCGCCCTGATTATCGGAGCCGTCCTGGGAGTTATTGTCGCGGTTGTCCTTAGTGCCGCCCTGCTCCTCGTTGCGGTTGCGCTCCTCGCGCTCTTGCCGTTCCTGGCGCTCCTGACGCTCTTGGCGGCGGGCGCGGTTGCGGCGAGCGCGGCGGGCCTGGGAGCGCGACTCATAGCGCTGCTCCTCGCCAGATCCCTGCTGGCGGTTATCCTGCTTCTCGCTGGATTCTTCCTGCTTTTCCGCCTTCTGTGGCGCATTTTCCTGCGGCTTATCTGCCTTCTCAGGCTTCTCTGCCCTTTCCGCCTTTTCTACCTGAGCGGCCTTTTCCACCTTGGCCTTGGCCTTAGGCGGAACCTTTCCGGTCTTGATGGCGGTGATGAGATCCCCCTTGCGCAGGGCAGAGACACCACGTAGGCCGCGCTCTGCGGCCATTTTGCGCAATTCCGGCAGCTTCAGGGATGCAAGATCCTGTGCTGCGGTGTTGTCCGTTTCGCTCACGGATATCCTTTCGTTGCTTGACCAGGTCCGATTATGCGGGAGCCGCCGCAGCCTTTGCTCGCGGCGTTGCACTGGAAGCCAATGTGTATTTTTCTAGGACTTCTCGCCCTCGTGCCAAGGCGCATGCGCGTCCTGCCGGGCAATAAGTATGAGGCCTCTTCCGTGTCCTTATGGAGACTTCGCACAGCGAGTGCACGAACCGGAAGAAATCAAGAAACGACTGCGGGCAAAAATACTTCTCTGGGCCCGAATGCATAGGAAAGGGGAGCTAAAACTTTCCAGTTTCCTACCAGTCGCGAACAAGTATAACGCATAGGACGCAACGCCCGCACCATGACACCGCTACAGTAGAGGCATGCTTTCCACGATGATGGATATCCCCCTCTCCCTGACCCGCATTTTGGAATACGGCGCCTCGGTGCACGGGGACACCACGGTTACCACCTGGCACGGTGAGGGCACCGGCTCGGAATTCGATCCGGCCGAGGAAGTTACCTTCCGCGATATCGCTGCCCGCGCCGCCGCGTTCGCCCACGCCATTCACGATGAATTGGGTATCACTAGCGATGAGCGCGTGGGCAGCTTTATGTGGAATTGCGCCGAGCATTTGGAGGTAATGTTCGGCACCGCCTGCAAGGGCGCAATTTTTGCCCCGCTGAATAAGCAGCTGATGAATGACCAGATTCGCCACATTATTAACCACGCGGAAATCTCCGCCATCGTGTGCGATCCACGCCTGGCGCAGCAGCTGGGCAAGGTGCTCGTGGGCACCGACTCCGTGGGAAGCGTCATCATCACCGGCGCCCAACCAGCGCAGCAGTTTGCCCACCTTTTCCCCCGCGGGGTTGAGGTCTATTCCTATGAGGCTCTTATTGACGGCCGGTCTACCGTCTATGACTGGCCCGAACTAGATGAGCGCACGGCCGCGGCGCTGTGCTATTCCACGGGCACCACGGGCGCTCCCAAGGGAGTACTATATTCGCACCGGTCCCTCTACCTGGAGGCCATGCAGCTGCGTTCCTCGGACTCGCTATGCATTACCCACGGCGAGACCTTCCTGTGCTGCATTCCCATCTGCCACGTGCTCAGCTGGGGCGTTCCCTTCACCTGTTTCATGACGGGCACCCCGCTGGTGCTTCCCGACGCCGACGTGTCCGCCCCCACCCTTGCCAAAGCCATCGCCGCTACTTCTCCGCGCGTGGCACACGGCGTGCCCACCATCTGGATTCAGCTCTTTGTTCACTACATGCACCATCCACCAGAGCGCATGACGCTCACGGAGATCTACGCCGGCGGCTCCCCCGTCCCGCCGACGCTGATCAAGATGTGGGAGGAGCGCTACGGCGTCGATGTGGTCCATGTATGGGGCATGGTGGAAACCTCCACCGTGGGCAGCGTTGCCCGCCCGCCCCAGGGTGCCTCGGGCGATACCCGCTGGGCCTACCGCGTATCCCAAGGTCGCATCCCCGCGTCACTGGAATACCGCGTGGTCAACGATGGGCAAGTCGTCGCCCGCACCGACCGCAATGCCGGCGAGCTGCAGGTGCGCGGCAACCTGGTCACTGGTTCCTACTACCACTCGCCCACCGCTGAACCGGGCGAAATCGCCTCCGAATTCCGCGGCAAGCAAGTCGAGGCCGCGGAGGATAAGTTCACCGCCGATGGCTGGCTGCGCACTGGCGACGTCGGCTCTGTTACCAAGGACGGCTTCCTTACCGTGGAGGACCGCGCCCGCGATGTCATTCGCTCCGGCGGCGAATGGATCTATTCCGTCCAACTAGAAAACCTCATCATGTCTGACGAGCTTGTCGTCGAGGCCGCCGTGATTGGCTACCCCGATAAGCAATGGGTCGAGCGCCCACTCGCCGTCACAGTATTGGCCGAGGGCGCCTCGCCCACCATCGAGACCGCAGAACGCCTGCGCGCCAGCATGCGCAAGGAACTGCCGAGCTGGATGCTGCCAGAGTATTGGACCTTTGTGAAGTCCATCGATAAGACCTCCGTGGGCAAGTTCGATAAGAAAGATTTGCGCGCCCACCTGGCAGAGGGCGAGTACAACATCATCCGGCTCAAGGGCCCGGGTGAATCCCAGCGCCTCGATGCCACCAACGCCGCCGATTTAAGCCGGGAAAACTAGGAATAAATTCGCGTCAGTCGCCGTTGCAGCTTGGTGTACCTCGTCCTCTCTCTTAGACTGGCACCAATGACCTCTTCCTCCCAGCAGCCCGTGGTTTCCCTGCCCCTGCCTACCGTAGGCCGAGCGAAACCGCCGGCGGATCTGCCTGCACCGGCCGCTGATGGCACGCGCGCACTGTTGGATCGCTATGGGCGCCAAGCCCGTGACCTGCGCGTCTCGCTGACGGATCGCTGCAACCTGCGCTGCACCTACTGCATGCCGGCCGAAGGCTTGGAGTGGATGCCCACAGAGCAAACCTTGAGCGATGAGGAAACCATCCGGCTGATCCGGATAGGCGTCGGCAAGCTAGGCATCCGCCAAGTGCGCTTTACCGGCGGCGAGCCCCTGCTGCGCAAGTCGCTGGAGAAGATTATTGCCGCGACGAAGGAGCTGCGCACCGACCAGGGCCGCTCCCCATCCACCGCGCTGACCACCAACGGGCTTGGCCTAGAAAAGCGCGCCGGCGCCCTCGCCGCGGCCGGGCTCGACCGCATCAATATTTCGCTCGACACCATCGACCGTGAGCGCTACGCCGCGCTCACCCGCCGCGACCGGCTCGACCACGTGTTGCAGGCCATCGCCGCCGCGGATGCCGCGGGCCTGCATCCCATCAAGATCAACGCCGTAGTCATGCCCGGGGTCAACGAAGAAGACATCGTTCCACTGACAGACTATGCCGTCCACCACGGCGCCCAGCTCCGCTTCATCGAGCAGATGCCGCTCGGGCCCCGCGAGCAGTGGCGCCGCGAGGACATGATCACGGCCGAGGATATCCTCGGCCGCCTGCGCACCCACTTTTCTATGGCGCCGGCACGCGAACCACGCGGTTCCGCCCCCGCCGCCCTGTGGGAGGTCAGCGCTCCGGACGGCACGCGCGGCACGCTGGGCATCATTGCCTCGGTCACCCACCCCTTCTGCGGCGATTGCGACCGCACCCGCCTTACTACCGACGGCGCCATTCGCAATTGTCTCTTTGGCAATTCCGAAACCCCGCTGCGAGACCTGCTGCGCTCCGGCGCGAGCGATGCAGAGATCATGGAGGCTTGGGCCGGGGAAATGTGGACCAAAAAGCCCGGTCACGGCATCGACGACGAGGGCTTTCTCCAACCAGACCGCCCGATGTCCGCCATCGGCGGCTAACCTGAGTCTTATGTCCACGCCCCGCAGCATCTCCGCGCACCTCGACGCCGTACTCGCGCTGGCTTCCACGCCACCGGCCGAGTCCGCACCAGTCGATGCCTCCCTCATCGGCCGCATCCTCGCCGCCGACGCCACCGCGCGCTTTCCCGTGCCACCCCATGCCAATTCAGCGATGGATGGCTTCCTCGTCCATGCCGCGGATCTTTCTTCCTCCGCACCGTGGACCCTCCCCGTCGCCGGCGATGTACCGGCCGGCGCGGCTCCCATCGATGTGCCCGCCGGCCACGCCGTGCGCATCATGACCGGCGCCCCCGTGGCCGATACCGCAGGGATGCTCGTCGTCCCAGTCGAAAACACCACCACCCCGGCCGGCCCCGTAGCACTTCCGGACGAGGTCACCATCACGGAGGCCCCCACCAAGGCACATATCCGCCCCGCCGGCGAGGACATCCAGCCCGGCGCGCCAGTCGCCACCGCCGGCACGCTTATCGATGCCGCCGTCATCGCCGCCCTCACCTCCGCCGGCGTATATACCGTCGCGGCCTACCGGCGCCCGCGCATCGCGGTCATTTCTTCCGGCGAAGAACTCGTCTCTTCCCCAGCGCAGCTCGCCCCCGGCCAGCTGCCGGATTCCAATGGCCCGATGCTCGCCGCTCTCTGTGGCGCAGATACACACGTCCATGTGGGCGATGCCCCTGCGGACCTAGCCTCTGCGCTAGATGAGCTAGCCCCGTCCCACGACCTCGTCATCACCTCGGGTGGCGTATCAGCCGGCGCCTTCGACGTCGTCCACACCGTACTTGGGCGCACGGATTCCGCGTGGTTCGGGCACGTCGACCAGCGCCCGGGTGCCCCGCAGGGCTACTCCCTGTGGAATAACACCCCGGTTCTGTGCTTGCCCGGAAACCCTGTGGCAGCCTTCGTCGATTTTCAGCTGTATGCCCGGCCACTTATCGCCGCACTGTCCGGACACCCCGCGCCACGCCAACGGGTCAACCTGCGCGCCCGAGTGGACACGCGCCTTCCCGCCTCCCGCGGCCGGCCGACCATTGTTCCGGTCACCGTAGACTTTCAGGCAGCGCCCGCCATCACCTCGCACCTGCCCCACGGCAGTCACCGCATCGTGTCGCTGGCCGGCAGCAATGGCTTTTGCCTCATCGACTCCGAGCCGCCGGCCATGGGCGAGGACATCACCGTTTATCTGTATTAAGGAGCAACCATGGAATTTACCCACCTGAACACTGACGGCGCCGCCTACATGGTCGACGTCACCGAGAAGCAGCCCACCGTGCGCACCGCCACTGCGGAGGGCGAGGTCGCCTGTTCCCCCGAGGTCATGGCCGCCCTGCGCGATGGCACCGTGCCCAAGGGCGATGTCCTCGCGGTAGCCCGCATTGCTGGAATTTCGGCCGCCAAGAAGGTCCCCGAGCTACTTCCCTTGGCACACACCATCGGCGTGCACGGCTGCACGGTAGAGCTCACGCTTGCCGACGACCACGTTTCCATCTCCGCCACCGTCCGCACCGCCGACCGCACCGGCGTGGAAATGGAGGCGCTTACGGCCGTAAATGTCTCCGCGCTCGCCATTATCGACATGGTCAAGGGCGTGGATCGCTCCGCGTATATCCGCCGCTGCGGAATCGTGGCGAAATCCGGCGGCCGCTCCGGGGACTGGTCCCGCACCCTCCCGGAGTCCTAATGCTCGGCGCGGTCATCCTCGCCGGCGGTCACGGCAGGCGCATGGGCGGCGCCGATAAGGCCTCCCTTTTTGCCCACGGCACGCGCTTTATCGACCGCCTGCTTGCCCAGCTTCCCTACGGCACCCCGACCGTAGCCGTCTCCCCGCATCGCCTCGGCCTGCCCCAGGTGTGCGAGTCACCGCTCTACGGTGGTCCCGTCGCCGGCATCGCGGCCGGCGCCCAGGCGTTATCCCACTGCTCCGAGCTCGCCCTCTTCGCCGTGGATGCCCCCGATTCGCCGCTGCTGCTTCCCCGTCTGCGCTCGACCCTCGCTTCCTCCACGGCCGATGCCGTACTCACCCGCGCCGCCGACGGCTACCTCCAGCCGCTGTGTTCCCTCTGGCGCGCTCCCGCGCTCCACGCTCAGCTCGAATCCCTTCCTACGACTCGGAATGTCTCCGTTCGCCGCCTCATCCGTGGCGCCAACTTCATCGAGATTCCCGGCACCGGCGCCGAACGCGACTACGACACCCGTGCGGAGCTGCGCGAGGTTCCAGCGTTCCCTCGGCCCACCGCCCTTCGCGCTCACCGGCAGCCGCTCAGCTAGTCCTCCACCTCCGCCCGTGAGCGCCAAGGGAGAAGTCTCCGCTTTCCCGCCCTTCGCGCTCACGGCGGGCATGAAATATGACCAAGAACGGTCGCTGGTGAGCGCGAAGGGCGGGAGGGGCAGGGGCCGAACCGCGGGAGAGAGCTACTCGGTAACGATGAACTTGCCGTGCTGGCCCTTCTCCGCGTTAGTCATGATGTGATTGACAAAGGAATAGGTACCGGGCTCGTTGAAGGTCATCTCGACGAATCCTCCTTGCGCCGGGAGGAGGTCAAGGGCTTGTGAACCGGTGGAGTCTTCATTCTTGATGAGGTAGGCGCCTTCCTTGTAGGCGGTATCGAATTGTTCGCCTACAACATGGAAGCTCAGCGGTTGGTCGGGGCCTAGATTGGTCAGCCACAGGCGGACGGTATCGCCTACCTTGGCTTTGATGGGCTCTGCATCGTATTGGCCAGGGTAGTAATTGAAGGCCATCAGGTCGAAACGGCCGTCGGCAACGCGCTGGGCGTCGGCGCCGGTGGATTCCTCGCCCAGGAAGACATCGGTAGCCATGAAGTTATACTCCGCGTCAACGGGCTTGAGGTCCGGCGGATCGATGATGACATTGCCGGCCATGCCGTTGGCGATGTGAAGGGACATGGGCATAGTGGAGCAGTGATACATCCAGATGCCGGAGCGATTTGCGGTGAACTTGTAGGTCAATTCCTCGCCCGGCTGGATGGATTTCATGGTCTTATCTGGGTTGACCTCGCCGGCGTGGAAATCAATGGAGTGGGCCATGGAGCCCTCGTTCTTGATGGTGATTTCGAACTTATCGCCCACCTTGCCACGCAGGGTGGGACCAGGAGCTTGACCATTGAAGAGCCAGCGCATCTGCTTGATGCCGGGGGCAACCTCCACGACTTCCTCGGTCATCGTCCAGGTCTCTTTGTGCGTCTTCGTCTCAGCGGCCGGCTGCAAAGAGGCGTCGAAGGCGGAAAAATCGTCGCGTTGTGCGCCGAGTTCGGCGGCGGTTGGCACGTCTACGTGCGGGTTGCTAGCAGAAGACACCGCATGGTCATGTCCTGCAGCGGCCCCGTCTCCCACGTTGACCTGGAAGGTCATGCCCTGCATCTTGTGGCCGGCGATGGTGCAATAGCCTTCCTCGGAGGAGTCGATGACTCCGGCGTCGAGTTGGACGGTCTCGCCGGGGTCGACGCGGCCGGTTTCGGCGTCGCCAATCTTTAAGTCATGGACTTGGTCGCCGGAGTTGGTGAAGTTGACCACCAGGTGGGTGCCGGGCTCGATATCGATGGACGAGGGGGTAAAGGCCATGCCGTCTACGCCCACGTCAACGGTCTGCGTTTCGCCAGAGGATACCGGTGCTGCGGACTCCGAACCCTTACCAGTGGAATTGACCACCGCGAGCGCGATGACCGCCGCCAGCGCGATGCCAATGAGCAGCCACGAGGCCCAGGAGGAATCTTTGGGTGCGGGTTTGTCCGCAGGTTGTGAGGAAGAAACGCTCAGCATTTAACTCTCCAGTCTTTTCTTAAGGTAGATGGCTCGGCCGACGGCGATAACGTTGGCGGCAAGGCCTATCCCCATCATGATAAGCCCGGCCACGGTAGCGCCCAGCAATGTCAGCAGTCCGCCCAGGTTGATGAGCAGCAGACGGGCGTAGCCGGTGCGCTCCGCGGTATTAGGGCGTGCGCCGGTAAGAATGGGTAGCAAGTGGTGAAGGACGCCGGTGACCAACTGCAAGAGGCCGGCGCCGAGGAAGGCAGGCAACAAAACCAGCGTGATGGTGCGCGGGTAGGCGCCCACCGCTGCGGAAATGGCGTCACCGGCACACAGCGCCAGCATCCACAGCAGTCCGGCGATAACGGCCACGGTGGCGGTGGTCAGCCGCGGCGAGCGCCCCATAACGGTGGCAAGCACCGGCTGGATGATGAGCACCGCCGCCAGGACCACGAGCAGTTGGGCCACGCCTGCGGCGCGGGTAAGGCCCACCGCATACAGCGCCATCGCCAGGGACAAGCCAACGCAGTGCACGATGAGCGCGCGAGTACATCGCGCGCGAGCGGTGGGCGAAATCGCGGTGGCCGATAGCGTGGGGAGCAACGTGACCACGGTGCCGATGACGGTAAGCCACGCGAAGCCCCAGATCATGCCGCGCGAGTGGGCGCCGACGAGGAGGGAATACTCGCCTACCCCATTACCGCTGAGGATGACCAGCACCACGGAGGCAATCATGAACACGGACGCCGCGATATAAAAGGGCACGGTCACGGCAAAAGAACCAGACAATGAGCCGCGCAGGCGCCGCGCGATGAACCACAGGTGCCAGGTGAGGGCGGCGATGATGAGGGCAGAGGCGGCGTCGGCAAGCGGGCCCCAGTCATACCCCGCCCTATCAATGAGCAGCAGGATAAGCCCGAGCTGCACAAGGCCCACGCGACTGCCGACGCCCCGATAGTCCCCGCCCGCAGTCCGGGTCAAGGCCTCGGTGAAATGAGTGGAAAAGACGATGATTGCCGTGGTCAGCGCACCAATGGTGAAGGGATGGATGATATCCCACCACGCCACAGGAGCGCCCAAGGATGCAGCAATGAGCAGGCCGAGACCGGTAAGGATCCACAAGCCGATAAGGGCGGCGCTCAGGGTATGCCAGCGGCCGCGCGCGGCCAGGGATACGTCATGAATGCGCACGTCGCCCCTCCTTCGCAGTCAAGGCAATGCCGCAGGCGAGAAAAATTAACACAGCGAATATCGTAACCACCCCGCCGGTGTGGAGGGCCGAGGTGTGCTCGGCGCAATCGGCAAGGATGCGCAGCGCGAGGCCGCCATGTAAGAGCGCCACCGGCACATAGAGCACCGGGCGGTACGGCAATCGGCGGCGGATAACGGAGGTGAAGATGATAGGTGCGTGCGCGAAAATCATGGACATGACAAAGCCCAAGAAGATGGCGTGCACTGAGGCATCATAGGCAAAGCCGGTGGACTGTCCGTGCAGCAGCCAGAGGTAGCCGCCGAGAGCGAGCCAGCCGTAGCCGGCCAACATGCACGCCGCCGAGTAGCGCGGCAGGCCGTGAGAGCGCACCAGATTCTTGGCCACGTCCACCCGCGCGGTGGCCGCAGCGATGGCAATGAGCATCAAGCCCATCGCGCGATAGCCCACCGCTGGGGCAAGCACGTAGATGACAGCGGCCGCCGCCAGCCCCAGAACCAGGAGGGTGAGGTGGTTTTCGGCGCGGGTTCCGGCCATGGTGACGCGCGCTAGTTCCATGCGCTCGCCGATGATGGTGGCCACGGCGTAGAGGACGCACAGCGGCATCGCCGCGGTGAACCCCGGCCCCATGGCCCATAGGGCGGCGGCTGCTACTCCCCCGATTACTCCGGCTGCCTGCACCAAGATCGCAAGGCTCGCCTGACGGCGATAGATGGTGGCGTAAATGAAGCCAAGGACGAGGAAGCTGGCGGCAAAGCACACTGCGGGGACCGCCCGCGGCAGGCCGGCGAGAATGCCCATTACGCCGACAACGTGGCACACGGGCCCGGCCCATGCCCAGGAGGTGCGCACGGCAACGGTGCGCTCAAGGCCGATGGCTCCGCCCACGAAACCGAAGACCATGAGCGGTCCGTGGTCGGCGGCGAAGGACGCTCCCGGGGTAACATTCAGCCCCAAGAGGGTGGCACCCGCAACCAGACCTACCAGCAGGGACAGTCCTGCGAAGGCGAGGAAGATGAGGCGATGCGCCACGCTATTGTTTTGCACGGGTTTTATCGTACTAATATTGCTAACAGAGCGAAACTCGCACCCCTTAAGAAAGGACCACTCGCTATGCAACTACCCATCTCCGATGCCAATAAGCCACACTCCATCCCAACTCTGAATGCCTCCGAAATTCCGCACGCCGTTCGCCACGGCGCCATCCACGGCGCACTCGGCACCCTCAACGTGGGCGAAGCAATGATCCTCATCGCCCCGCATAATCCGGTTCCCCTGCTCAAGGAGGTCGAGGCTCGCGAGGAGAACTTCGAGCTGGACTACCTCAAGGAAGAAGAAAACGATTTCCACATCAAGTTCACTCGCGTGAGCTAAACCATTGCCGGGGCGGAGGGCTATCCTGGATAGGTCACACTCTCCGCTGTAGAAGGAGCCCTCCGCAGATGAAGAAGCGCGCCGCCGCACTCCTCGCCGCCCTCGCATTCGCCCTAGCGGCCTGCGCTCCCCCAACGTCAACGACCTCCGCCCAGGACGCGGATGCTCCCACGCTCAATGTCCTGGCTGCATCCTCCACCCGCGTCATCAATGACGAACTCACTTCGCGCGCAGGCCAGCTCACACCGCCGGTAAATCTGAACTTTGAAAATGGCGGCTCCTCCGATTTGGTAAGCAAGCTGCGCGAAGGCGCCCCGGCTGATCTTCTCCTCACGGCATCGAAAAAGACCATGGATAAGGCGGTGCAGGATGGCACGGTTGCCACGCCCGAGGTGCTTGCCACCAATGTCATGGTCATGGTTGTACCCAAGGGCAACCCGGCGGGAATCCAGTCAGTGGAGGATCTCGCCCGCTCCCACCACTTCGTGCTGTGCGATCCCCAAGTTCCCTGTGGCGATATCTCCTCCCAGATCATCGACGATAAGCACCTGGACGTCCACCCTTCCTCCCAAGAGCGCCAGGTGGCTGACGTATTAGGCAAGGTTGCCTCGGGCGAGGCCGATGCAGGGTGGGTCTACTCCACCGATGCCGCCGCGGCCGGCGACGATGTTGAGGTGATTGACCTTCCTGGGGCAGAGAAATTCTCTAACCAGATCGTGGGCGCCGTAGCCAAGGATGCGTCCCACCCCGATCAGGCTCGCGCGGTGCTCGATATCTTGAGCGGCGACTTTGCGTCCACCTGGCGCGACCGCGGCTTTAACCCGGCGGAGTAGTTCTGTGTCCTCACCCCAGCCGATTCGCCCCAAAGCCCCGCTTCTTATCGGCCTTATTGGCCTCATTGCGGTGGCGACCATCATCGTCCCCGTTGCCGCTCTTGGGCTGCGCGTGCCATGGGCGCGCATTAGCGACTACCTCGCGCGCGACGAGATCCGGGATATGCTGCTCATCTCAGTGGCAGCCGCTTTCCAATCCATGATCCTTGCGCTCGTGCTGGGCTTGGGGCTGGCATTGTGGGTGCAGCAGCTCGGCCGCGGCAGCTCCGTAGTGCGCCTCTTGGTCTACCTGCCCTTGGCCATGCCACCGGTGGTGGGCGGCTTGGCCCTTACCGCAGCCTTTGGCCGCAAGGGGTACCTGGCCCCGCTTCTCGACGCCCTAGGCATCCACCTCGCCTTCGCCTTCCCCGGGGTCGTTATGGCGCAGACCTTTGTGGCGCTGCCCTTTGTGGTGGTCGCGGTTGATTCGGCATTGCGCCAGCTGGACCAGGAAATCCTCGCCTCTGCGCGCGGCGTGGGCTTGGGCCGGTGGGAGGTCCTGGGCAAAATTACCCTTCCCTCCATCGCCCCGGCCTTGGCTACGGGCGCGGGGTTGGCCTTCGCGCGCTCGCTGGGCGAATTTGGCACGACGCTGACCTTTGCCGGCTCACAGCCGGGGGTTACCCGCACCATGCCCCTGGGTATTTATTTGGAGCGCGAGGTCGATGCGGATGGCGCGTACGTGCTCTCCGCGCTGCTTATAGGGTTGGCCTTGGCCTGCCTGGCGCTTGCGGGCCTGCCTGCCCTGCGGCGGCGAAGCTACCAGGCGCAGGCCAGGCGGTTGCATGAGATGGACGTCGATAAGCTCCGCGCCCTTACCCGGCCCACCGATGAGCCGGCACTGTCTGTGACCGTCGACGGTGTGCGCACGGATTTTTCCCCGCGCGCCATTACGGCCGTGGTGGGCCCGAATGGTTCCGGCAAGACGACCCTGATGGGGCGCATTGCCGGGCGCCTGAGCGGCGGGGAGGTATCCCCGGAGCACGCCGACATCGTCTTGCTCACCCAGCGTCCGGGCTTGCCGCCGCGTTCGACGGTCGTGCAGGCGGTCGCCATGGTCACCCGCGATAAAGCCCGTGCGCAGGAGCTCCTGGCGGCGGCGGGATTGCACGAGCTTGCCGACGTCCCCGTTCCCGCCCTGTCTGGCGGCCAAGCCGCCCACGTGGCGCTGGTGCGCGCGCTAGCCGCACGGCCGGCGGTCTTGATTGTGGACGAACCCCTTGCCGCAGTCGATGTGACATCGGCCGAGAGGTGGCGCCGCTTCTTGCACGCGGCCCGCGCAGACCGTACCACGCTGCTTGTTACCCATGATGCGCTCGATATTGCGCACCTGGCGCAGGACATGCTGGTCATGGAATCCGGTCAAGTGCGGGCGCACGGCGCAACCGCGCTGCTGCTCGAGGCACCGCCGACGGGCTTCGTTGCGGCGCTAGCGGGTCTCAACCGCCTCGAAGGAACCGTGACCGCGATCGGCGCCTCCGCCGTCGAGGTCGCGTGCGGCGATATTTCCGTTCTGGCGACCACGGAGCATACGTCTTTTGAGCCCGGGCAGAAGGTGGCGGTGACCTTTGACCCGCAGGCGGCCACAATTGGCGCAGCGCCAGAGGCCTGCAATCAATGGGCAGCGCGCGTCCTTGCAGTCGAGGCCACCAGCCTCGCAGCGGCGCAGCTGCGCGTTGATCTGGGCGGCCAAGAGGCTACAGTACCGGTAGACCGCGAGTTCGCTTTAGGCGTCGCGGTGGGTAACATCGTATCCTTAGCGATATCTAGAGCACACGTTTTTGTCCACTCCAACTAGTTTTTCTGTATTCGCAGACCCCAAGGCGGATTTCTACCATGCCTGATTCACTTCCCCGGCCCACCACCGAACTTTTTCCTGAGGCCCTCAACCTCTCACCCAAGCAGCGCGAGGTCCTCACCGCTGTGCAACGCCACCCCGAAGGCGCCAAGGCCGGCACCGTAGCCGAGGAACTAGGCATGCACGTCAACACCGCTCGCGGACACATCGATGAACTGGTCAACGCTGGGGCCGTCAATGTAGTATCCGCGCCGAGTAAGGGCCGCGGGCGTCCCTCCCTCATCTTCCAAGCCCGCATTCCAGATAATAAAGCGGTGGCAGAGGAATACATCACCTTGGTGGAAGTGCTGACCACGATGCTGGCGGATAAGGAAGAGCTTGATGACGCCGCCTCGGCCAAGGCCCTCGAGATCGGGCGACGCTGGGCGCGCGCCGCGGGCGCAGATGCCTCCGATGGTGCGCTCGATACGCTCTTTGCCACCCTGCGCGATATGGGCTTTGATCCTGCCACCAAACCCGATTCAACCGACATCGAGCTTCATGCTTGCCCGTTTGTCTCTTCGGGGATTGAGCCTTCGCCATTCCTGTGCGCGGTACACGCCGGCTTCCTGCAAGAAACCAGCCATGATGACACCTCGATCACCTTGGTGCCGCGCCAGCGCCCCAACGTGTGCCGGCTAAAAATTAAACCTGCGTAAGCTCCACGCGGACGGGGCCGGCCACGGTGAGGTCGATGACGCGGAGGTTTTGCTCGCGGGCGTCGGCAAGAATGCTTTCCTCAATTTCCTCGGTGTGCAACACCATGACGGTGGGGCCGGCGCCGGATAGGTAGGCCGCATAGCCGCGATTGCGCAAGCGGTTCACCCACTCCGCGGTCACTGGAAGCACATCCGCGCGGTACGGCTGGTGCAAGCGATCGCGGGTTCCCTCCCACAGGAGATCCGGGTAGTTCTGCAACGCCGCCACCTGGACCGCGGTGCGCGAGACGTTGAACGCCGCATCCGAATGCGTCACGTGCGACGGCAGGACGCGGCGCACCGCCTGGGTGGAGGCGTGGAAGTCTGGCACGAGCGCGGTGGCGCGGATATCTTCGTGTACCTTGATGGACGCGGCGCGGTAGTCCGGCAAAGAATGGCCGTCGACAGGGACATTGGTCCACGACACCACGGCGTCACCCAACACGGAGGCGGCCGCATTATCGGGGTGGCCCTCAAAGGCGGAAGAAAGCTGCACCACTTGCTCTTGGGTCAGCGGGCTTCCCGCCAGCGCATTGCCGGCGGCCACGCCCGCCACCGCGGCGGAGGCGGAAGAGCCCAGGCCGCGCGACTGCGGGATATTATTATGCGAGACCACGCGCAGGCCGGGCACGGTGGCGTCGGCCGCCGAGAGTGCGGAGCGAATCGCCTTGACCACCAAGTGGGAGCCATCGCGCGGAAGGTCTTCTGTGCCCTCGCCGAAAATTTCCACCGTAAGGCCCGAGGCGGTTACCTCTACCTCGACGGTGTCATACAGGCTCAACGCCATGCCCAAGGTGTCATATCCTGGGCCCAGGTTCGCCGTGGAGGCGGGAACGGTCACGATGGCTTTAGTGCCGACTTCAACTTCGATACTCATAGCTGTCCAGTCTATTTGGCCGGGCTAGCTGCCGAGGCGGATTACGGAATGAACGGCCTTGACCTCTTCGAGCTCGCCCAGGGCAGCCACAATGGTGTCCAAGGTGGCCTCCTTCGCGGCATGGGTGACCACGATGAGGCGGGCGGTGTCCTCGCCGTCTTCCTGGCGCACGGTGCGCAGGGAAACGCCATTATCGGCAAAGACGGCGGAGATGGCGGCCAGCACACCGGTGCGGTCTTGGACTTCCATATCGATGTGGTAGCGGGTTTCTACCTCACCGAAGTCTGCGATAGGCAGGTTGGCATAGGTATTCTCGCCCGGTGCGCGGCCGCCGTGGACGATATTGCGGGCTGCCCCGACGACGTCGCCAAGCACGGCAGAAGCCGTAGGATTGCCGCCCGCGCCGTTGCCGTAGAACATCAGGGAACCTGCGGCCTCAGCCTCGACGAAGATGGCATTATAGGACTCGCTCACGGAAGCCAGCGGGTGCTCCTTGGGCACCAACGTGGGGTGCACGCGGGCATTGACCGCCCCGGAGCCATCCGCACGCTTAAGGCGCTCGCAAATGGCCAGCAGCTTGATGGAATAGCCGGCATCATTAGCGGCGGCGATATCCGCGGCGGTGACCTTGGTAATGCCCTCGCAGTGGACGTCCTCAAACTTCACGCGGGTGTGGAAACCCAAAGACGCCATGATGGCGGCCTTAGAGGCGGCGTCATGGCCCTCTACATCCGCAGTGGGATCGGCCTCGGCATAACCCAAGCGGGTAGCCTCCGCTAACGCTTCATCATAGGAAGCGCCCGTGGACTCCATCGCGTCCAAGATGAAGTTGGTGGTGCCATTGACGATGCCGGAGATGCGCTCTACCTGATCGCCGGCCAGGGAGCGGCGCAGCATGCCTACCACCGGGATCGCGGCGGCCACGGCAGCCTCAAAGTAGAGGTCCACGCCGGCGCGGTCGGCGGCCTCCGCCAGCTCGTCTGCGTGCGCGGCCACCAGGGCCTTATTGGCGGTCACCACCGACTTTCCGGAATTGAGTGCGGCGAGCACCAGCTCGCGTGGGAAGTCGATACCGCCGATAACCTCAACCACGAGGTCGATATCATCGCGGGCGACGAGCGCCTTGGCGTCATCGGTCAAAAGCTCCTTGGGCACACCCGGGCGCAGCTTATTTTTATTGTGGATGGCGATGCCGCGAATCTCGGCTGGGCCACCGATGCGGTGAGCAAAGGCATGAGCATTCTCTCCTAGCAGGCGAAAGACCTCAGCACCAACGGTGCCGAAGCCCAGCAGCGCGATACCAACGGTCTCGCCCTCGCCCTTGCCGGAATGCTCGTGTGCCTGAAGCTCGCTAGTCGATGCAGCCATAATCCGTCTCCATTGTGCGGTTGGGGTAAAGGTTTAGTGCCCGCTAATTGCGGATACAGGACACTATACAGAACAAGCTGTCTACTTTCGCCCTAAATAGAGCCATTAATAGAAAAGTCCCCGTCACAGGGCGTGAATTAAATTCCGCCATGTAACGGGGACTGAAGGATGGAGGTTAATCCACCTCTAAGGAAAGAAGATCCTCGATGGTCTCGCGGCGCAGCATGGGCTTGGTCTGGCCCACGCGCGTGGCGACGACCGCCGGGCGCACCGCACCGTTATAGCGCGAGGACATCATGTACTGGTAGCCACCGGTAGCAGCAAAGGCGATCAAGTCTCCCGGCTGGATATCATTGGGCAGCTCGCCGTCCTCAAGGAGAATATCGCCGGACTCGCAATGGAAGCCCACCACGCGGGAAGGCACCTCTTCCCCATCACTAAAGCGGTTGACCACGCGCACGTCATAGGCCGAACCGTAAAGCGCAGGCCGGATATTATCTGACATTCCACCATCGACGGAGATATAGCGGCGCAGCGGCAGATCCGACTTGCCAGTTTCTACATCCTTAACGGTACCCACGCGGTAGACGGTCACCGCCGAGCCGGCGACCAAGGAGCGACCCGGTTCCACCAAGAGGAAGGGTGCCTCAATGCCCAACTCCTCTGCGGTGTGCTTGACCGCGCCGAGCATATCGCCGGCCACGCGCTCGATATCCAGCGCCTCCTCATAGGGCATGTAGGGAATACCAAAGCCGCCGCCTAGATCGAGCTCTTCCAGCGTCACACCCAGCTCGGTATAAATCTGGCGGTACAGCCCCATGACGCGCTCCGCGGCAAGTTTGAATCCCTCCGCATTAAAAACCTGGGATCCCACGTGGCAGTGCAGGCCGCTCAGGTGCAGGTTGTCCGCCTCCAAGCAACGCTTGGCAGCAGCAAAGGCCGCGCCCGTGGCGAGCGAAATACCGAACTTTTGATCCTCATGCGCCGTGGCGATGAATTCGTGCGTATGCGCATCAACACCCGGCTTGACGCGGATCATCACCGGCTGGACCTTGCCGGCCTCGCCCGCAATGCGATTAAGTTCTTCCAGCTCGAGCTCGTTGTCAATGACCACGTGGCCCACGCCGGCGTCTACGCACAAACGCAGGTACTCATCGTCCTTATTGTTGCCGTGCGTGGTGATGCGCTCGGCCGGGAACTCTGCGGCCAAGGCAATCTTGAGCTCATTGAGCGAGGCCGCGTCCAAGCACAGGCCTTCCTCATTGACCCAGTTCACGATCTTCTTTGAGATGAATGCCTTGGAGGCATAGTGCACGTGCTCGGGTCCACCGAAAGCGCGGGCCATGTCCTGGCAGCGGGACCGGAAGTCATCTTCATCGAAGACATAGAGCGGGGTCTGGAATTCCTCCGCCAAATCCGGCAGCGGAACACCAGCAATGGTTACTACGCCGTCTTCCTCGCGCTTTGCATTGCGCGGCCAGACGTGGGCCGGCAGCTCATTGAAATCCGCCACTTACATCTTCTCCGGGGTGCTCACGCCCACCATGGTCAAGGCATTGGCCAAGACCACGCGGGAGGCTTGTGCCAGCGCGAGGCGGGCACCATGGATAGGAGCTTCATCCTCGCCAGCCTTGGGCAGGACCTGGCAGGAGTCATAGAAGCGGTGGAATACCGCGGCGAGGTCCTCGGCATAACGGGCGATGCGGTGCGGCTCGCGCAGCTGCGCGGCTTCCTCCACCACGGCTGGGAACTCACCCAGGGTGCGGATGAGGTCGCCCTCGCGATCATGGGTGAGCAAGGAAAGATCCGCGCCTTCCGCATCGACGCCCAGCTCGGCTGCCTTGCGGCCGATAGAGCACAGGCGGGCGTGGCCGTACTGCACGTAGTAGACGGGATTATCGGAAGACTGCGTCTCCCACAGGCCCAAGTCAATATCGATGGTTTGATCCACGGAAGAGCGCACCAGGGAATAGCGCGAAGCATCCACGCCAATGGCGGCGACGAGATCCTCCATGGTGATGACCGTGCCTGCGCGCTTAGACATGCGCACCGGCTTGCCATCACGCATGAGGTTAACCAGCTGGCCGATAAGAACCTCGACGGCATCGGCGTCGTAGCCTAGGGCAGCCGCTGCCGCCTTCAAACGCGGCACATAGCCGTGGTGGTCTGCGCCCAGCATGTAGATATTCAAATCGTGGCCGCGATCAAACTTATCGGCCACGTAGGCAATGTCACCTGCAATATAGGCTGCATTGCCATCGGACTTGACCACCACGCGGTCCTTGGAGTCGCCATAGTCGGTGGACTTGAGCCACCACGCATTCTCGGCCTCGTACATATGGCCTTCGGCCTTGAGCTTTTCCAACGCTGCATCCACAGCACCGGAGTCAAAGAGGGAGTTCTCGTGGAAGTAGACATCAAAGTCCACGCCAAACTCGTGCAGGGACTGCTTAATCTGCGCAAACATCATCTCCACGCCGTCTGCGCGGAAAGCTTCCTGGACCTCTTCGTCGCTGCCCTCTAGCGCGGATGGGTTCTTCTCCACAACAGCCTGGGCGATGTCCTGGATATAGGCTCCACCGTAGCCATCCTCCGGAGTCGGCTCGCCCTTCGCGGCAGCCACCAGGGAACGGGAGAAACGGTCAATCTGGCCGCCATGGTCATTGAAGTAATACTCGCGGGTAACCTCCGCGCCAGAGGCCTCCAGCACGCGGCCCAGGGAATCGCCTACGGCCGCCCAACGGGTGCCGCCAAGGTGGATCGGGCCGGTCGGGTTCGCGGAGACAAACTCTAGGTTGACTTTCTTGCCCGCAAAGGCATCATTATTGCCATACTCCTTGCCTGCGCGGAGAATCTGAGCGACGATTTCTCCCTGGGCGTCGGCAGCGAGGCGAATATTAATGAACCCAGGTCCCGCAATGTCAGCCTCGGCAACGGCATCATTGTCTGCCAAGGCCTCTGCCAACCAGCCGCCTAGCTCGCGCGGATTAGCACCGGCCTTCTTGGCCACCTGCAGCGCCACGTTGGTGGCATAATCGCCGTGCTCAGGGTTGCGCGGACGCTCAACGGTTACCGTTTCTGGCAAGACAGAGGAATCAAGCTCATGGCTTTGCATGACCTTAACGGCAGTTTCTTTAATCAATGTGGCCAAATCAGCTGGTGTCATGTCGCACGATTCTAGTGGACTGAAAAGTCAAGTGTGAAAAGGGCCGCGCCAGAATACTCCCCTTTGCAGCGCAAACGGTGGATAGCAGTTTTCTACAACACTAATATTGCGAAATAATTGCTGGTCAAGCGGGGGACGCATTACGCACGTACTACTTAAAGGGAGTAAGGTCGTGCCTACCCCATGTAAAAAATCAACGAGGAGCACCGTATGCGCATTGCGCTATTTTCCACTTGCATTGGTGACGCCCTTTTCCCGGACGTACAAAAGGCAACGGCACTGGTTCTCTCCCGCTTGGGCCACGAGGTGGTCTTCCCGGAGGAACAGACCTGCTGCGGCCAGATGCACATCAATACCGGCTATCAGAAGGAAACCCTGGGAATGATCCGCTCCTATGCGGATGCCTTTGCCGACCCCTCCATTGATTATGTCGTCGCGGCCTCCGGCTCCTGCGTCGGCGCCGTTCGCGAGCAGCACGAGCGCATCGCTGACCGATTTGGCAACTCCGCCGACGTCGACGGCGCGCGCAAGACCACTCAGAAGACCTTGGATCTCCCGGAATTCCTAGTGGATATCGCCGGTGTGACCAATGTCGGCGCATTCTTCCCCCACCGCGTGACGTACCACCCCTCCTGCCACGGCCTGCGCTTTTTGAAGCTAGGAGACCGCCCACTACAGCTTCTCCAAGAAGTAGAAGGAATTGACCTGGTCACACTTCCCAATAAGGAAGAATGCTGTGGCTTCGGCGGCACCTTCGCCATCAAGAACGCAGAGGTATCCCGCGCGATGGTCACCGACAAGACTCGCCACATCAAGGAGACTGAGGCTGAGTTCGTCACCGGCGGTGACTCTTCTTGCCTCATGAACATCGGTGGTGCCCTGAGCCGCCAGCGTTCCGGCGTCCGCGCCGTGCACATGGCTGAGATTTTGGCTTCCACCAAGGAGCACCCATGGACTCCGACCTCCGCCGCTTACTCCAAGGAGACGATGCTCTAATGACCTCTTTCCTCGATACCACCCCACCACGCGCGCCGGAAGGCTACGGCAACCTGCGTGGCAGCAAGGCCTTTGTTCCCCTGGCACACGTTGGTCTGAATAACGCCACCCAGCGCCACAACCTGCAACACGCCACCACCTCCATTCGTGAGAAGCGCTCCAACGCTGTGGAGGAGCTGGACGATTGGCAGGAGCTGCGCGCTGCGGGTTCCGCCATCAAGGAAGATGTTGCCGCTCGCATGCCAGAACTGCTCGAGCAGTTCGAAGAGGCAGTCAAGGCTCGCGGCGGCATCGTCCACTGGGCACGCGATGCCAAGGAAGCTAACCAGATCATTGAGGGTCTGATTCGCGCTACCGGCGAGACCGATGTGGTCAAGGTTAAGTCCATGGCCACCCAGGAAATCGGCTTGAATGAACACCTGGAGGCCGCGGGCATCAATGCTCGCGAGACCGACCTGGCCGAGCTCATCGTGCAGCTAGGTGAGGATAAGCCGTCCCACATTCTGGTTCCGGCTATCCACCGCAACCGTGCGGAGATTCGCGATATCTTCGTCAACAAGATGCCGAATACCGATGACACCCTGCAGGCTGAGCCGGCAGAGTTGGCCGAGGCTTCCCGCCAGTTCCTGCGCGAGCAGTTCATGCAGGCCAAGGTTGCCATTTCCGGCGCCAACTTCGGTGTAGCAGAAACCGGCACCATCAACATCGTGGAGTCCGAGGGCAATGGCCGCATGTGCCTTACCCTGCCGGAGACCCTCATTACCGTGATGGGCATCGAAAAGCTGGTTCCTACCTTCCAGGACCTGGAGGTCTTCCTCCAGCTGCTGCCGCGTTCTTCCACGGCAGAGCGCATGAATCCATACACCTCCATGTGGTCCGGCGTTACTGAGGGCGATGGCCCGCAGAACTTCCACTTGGTGCTGCTGGATAACGGCCGTACCGCGGCCCTGTCCTCCCCGATTGGTCACCAGGCTCTCAAGTGCATCCGTTGCTCGGCTTGCCTGAATGTTTGCCCAGTCTACGAGCGCGCCGGCGGCCACGCCTACGGCTCTGTCTACCCTGGCCCGATCGGTATTTCCCTGACGCCGCAGCTGACCGGCATGAAGGACCACAACGATCCTTCCGCCAGCCTGCCTTATGCGTGCTCGCTGTGTGGCCGCTGCGACGAGGTGTGCCCGGTGAAGATTCCGCTTTCCGACGTCATTTTGGAAAACCGCCACCAGAAGGTTACCCACGCCACCCCACCAATCGAGCCGAAGCTCTTCAAGACCATTCAGCTTCTGTGGAGCAACCCGAAGCTGTGGAACAAGGCAACCCACATGGTCGCCTTGGGCCGCATCTTGGGTGGTACCAACAAGACCATCGAATCCCTGCCACTGTTTATGTCCGGTTGGTCTGAGGGCCGCGACACCGCGGTTCCGCCAAAGAAGTCCTTCCGCCAGTGGTTCGAGTCCGAAGAAGGCAAGGAGCTTCTTGCCGAGGCCCGTGAGGAGTCCAAAAAGTGAACGCAAAGCAGGAAATCCTAAGCCGCATCCGCTCCGCCCAGAAGCAGGCTGGTTTGCCCGACCACGTTGATGCCCCGCGCGACTACCACCACGAGGGCACCCTGAACGCGGACGAGCTGCGCGATATGCTCATTGACCGACTCGAGGATTACAAGGCCGAGGTGCACGTCACCGAGGAAAGCGAGCTCAAGCAGACCATCGCCACGATCCTCAAGGACCGCGAGTGCAACGACATTCGTTACGCCGAAGGCATGGACGCCACCCTCTTCGAGGGCTTCGACGCCAAGCCGGACGATAAGTCCGTCGATCCGCGCACCCTGAACGAGACCGACGCTGTGGTCACTTATTCCCACGTCACCTCCGCGCAGACCGGCACCATCGTGCTCGAGTCTGACGAGCGTTGCGGCCGTCGCGCACTGACCCTGGTTCCGGACCGCCACCTGTGCATCGTCCACCAGAATGAGATCGTCTACGGCATCCCCGAGGTCATCTCCCGCATGAACCCGGAGAAGCCAGCGACCTGGATCTCCGGCCCGTCCGCTACCTCCGATATCGAGCTCACTCGTGTCGAGGGCGTACACGGCCCGCGTGACCTCATCGTTGTCATCGTTAAGTAGTACTGCGTAGCCCCTCTCCTGCCTCGGCCGGTGAGGGCACCCACCTACTGTGAGTATGATGCCAAAAGCATCAAAAAAGCATAGGCTAGGTCTACCAATTACTTTTATTCTGGAGACCTAACCTATGCTTTCTTTTTCTTCTAAGCTTGCGGCCACACTCGGTGCTGCTGCGGTCGCCATTGGTGTCACTGCGCCGATTGCCGCAGCCGCGCCAGCCCCCGCGCCGCAGGACACCAAGCCCGCCATTTCCTGGGAAGACTGCCCTGAGCAGGTAGACATCGACAATGCCGAATGCGGCCGCATCGAAGTGCCTACGTACTACGACAACCCACAGGCCGGCACCATTAGCGTCGGCTTCGTGCGCGTTCCCGCCGCAAACCCAGGCGCCCGCCGTGGCGCGTTGTTTACCAACCCTGGTGGCCCAAGTGGCGATGCCTATGGTTGGGCCGGCAATACCGCTGTTCCATGGCCACAGGCCGTGCGCGATGAGTGGGACACCATCGGTGTACAACCGCGTGGCCTGCCTGGCTCCACGCCAGTAAAGTGCGATGCCACGGCCACCAGTAATCCGCTCCAAGGAAGCCTCCAGGTAGGTAAGCTCACCCGCGATGCCTGCGAAAAGCACACCCCGGGCTATACCAACTCGCTGACCACCGCGAATACCCTGCAGGACTGGGAAATGGTGCGCCGTGCTTTGGGCGAGGAAAAGATTGATATCGCCGGCACCTCCTATGGCACCTACCTCGGCTCCGCCTACGCCACCAAGTATCCGGAGCACACCGGCAAGGTCCTGCTAGATTCGGGCATGAGCCCCAAGCTGGCGTGGAATGGCATCTTTGCTTCGCAACAGCGAGGCTATGAAAAGGGACTGCACGACCTCTTCGGGTTCATTGCTAAAAATGACGCCAAATACCACCTCGGCACCACCCCATTGCAGGTCTATGAAAAGTGGTCACAGAAGGTAGCCCGCGAGGCCGGCGTTCGCCCCACGGTCTTGCCCCCAAATGCCAAGATTGGTGACCTCCCACCAGGGCTCGAGTTTGCCGGCCAGCCTGGTGCTGACATCATGACCGCCACCGGCCCGCTGCGGGTGCAGGCGGAGTTTCTCAGCCAGAAGATTCAGCACCCCAATGCTGTGCAGGTTTCCTCCCCACTCTTGGGGATGACGCGCGTCGTTGTTCCGGTTCCTGCGCAGTGGGATGCCTTTGCCAAGCACTTGAATGGCAGCGAGCCTTTGGATTCCGATCAGTCCGATCCGGCGGCAGTGCGCAAGGAACAAGAATCCGTGGCTCAGGCGATGAATATGCAAAACCTCATCGTCTGCAACGAAAACACCGTGCCGGGCAATCCGCTGCTGTACCCGAGCTACCTGTGGTCCAACTTCGTCAGCGCTGATCCCTTCACCCAATTCAACTCTCTCTACGGCTCCGGCGCAGGCTGTGGTGGACGTGCGCCGGTCACGGGCCAGGCACCTCTCGATGGCTCTAAGCTCGCCACCAAGCCCCTCCAGATTCAGGCTACGGGCGACCCACAAACGCCGTATCAGTACCACACCAGCCTCTCAAAGCCGATGCAGTCTCGAGTTGTCACCGTCCATGGCCCTGGCCATGCCCACTTCGCATCTAAGAATAAGGTCGTCGATGACATCGGCGTGCACTACCTGCGCACCGGTGAGGTCACTACCACCGACGCCCCCGGGTTGATTTAGTCCCCCACTGACCCATGCGCTAAAATCACATCGTTGGGAATTTTCCCAGCGATGTCTCCGTAGCTCAGCGGATTAGAGCATCGGTTTCCGGTACCGAAGGTCGCAGGTTCGATCCCTGTCGGGGACACACTCACCGCTGACCACCAGGACTTTCTGGTGGTCAGCGGTTCATTTTTCCTCCGGTCAGCTAGTCTTTCCTGGCTGGACACAAGCCTTCTATTGCCACTCCGGGTTGTCGGTATCCACCCCTTGTGCCTTAGCCGCATGCTCAATCGCGTCTGCCAGCCACTGCGCCAACCCCTCCTGCTGCGTCTCATAGTGGGCACGGAAGCGTTCATCAGCCACATAGCCGCGCGAGATTAAGAAGTGCTTTGCCGGCGTGACGGGAAAGAAGGCACTGAGAGCTACGCGGTGCTTGTCGACGAGCCCCTGGGCCTCCTCCGACCCCGCAGCCACACCGCCTGCTACGGCCTCGGCCAGTTCTTTTTCCACCTCAGCGACGCCGGCTTGCGCATCGCTCCAGTTCTTCTCCGACCAGCCGGCAGTGCGCTGCTGATACATAGCCCAATCCTCGCTCGATCCGTAGGCCTCCTCGGCTTCTTGTTGGTGCGCGGCGAAGTTGGCATCGCCAACAATTTGTCCAATTTCTTCGGTGGTGAGCTTTCGGTTATTCATTGCATCCTCCATCAAGGTGTCAATTGCTGCCAGCATGTCGCTAAGACTGTCACGCTGCGCGAGCAGGCTTTCTCTTTGCCTCCGTAAATGTTCCAGATCGGAAGCATCGCCATCCAGCAGCCGTTTAATATCGGTCAATTTCATACCGGTAGCGCGGTAGATCAGAATCTTCTGCACGCGGGCGCAGTCTTCCTCGGTATACAGCCGGTAATTGGACCAGCTGCGCCACGTGGGAGATAGCAAGCCTTGTGCCTCCCAGTGGTGCAAGGTGCGCACCGTAATGCGGAAGAGCGCTGCTACCTCGCCAACGGTATAAAGAACTTCATCGATGTCGTCCATGGCTTCATTGTCGCGCCTAACGCCACGTCAGGGTCAACCCCAGAGAAAATCTGCAGAAACTGTTGCCAGAGTGTTGGGTTTATGCAACACTTGAATGCATGACAGCAAACGACGCCCCTGTTTCAACAACGATCCGCGCCGAACGGTTCCGCAGGCCCGGCCCCACCCGTGGATTAATCGCGTCAATGTATGGCTGCGTAGCCGTATCCGCGATTTTCCTCATCCTCGCATTGGCGATTTCTTCTTACTGGGCACTGTTAGGAATGTCTATCGCAATGGTGCTTTCTTGCATTCCGTGGACCATTCTGCGGGTATCAATTGATTCCAAAGACCGCAAGCCGCTGTCCTCTCTTGATGAGTATGAGGCCCAGGTTCTCGACCAGTGGCGCCGGAAGGCTTTGCAGCTGTCTAACGCGTTTCTTTTTGCCGGCGGTCTTGTCACCCTTCTCGTAGGCAATTGGTTCCTAGGCGGAGGAATTACCGGCACTATTGGCACCAAATATTTGCTTGGAGCTGGCTACTACCTGCTCTTTAGTTACTTCATCTCTGCCACGTTGCCCGCTGTCGGCTACGCGCTAACCTTCAACCAGAACTCGGAGGACTAACACATGCCCACCTTGACCATTGACCACCTCAATAAGTCCTTCGGGGAGACTCAAGCCCTGCGGGATATGACCTTTAGCGTTGGTGACGGCGAAATCTTCGGTTTCGTCGGTTCCAACGGCGCCGGAAAGTCCACCACCATGCGCATTGCGCTTGGTGTGCTGGCCAAAGACTCTGGCGAGGTCTACTTCGATGACGCCCCAATCAATGACGATAACCGCCGCCGCATTGGTTATATGCCAGAAGAGCGCGGGCTCTACGGCAAGGAGCCGCTGCTTAGCCAGCTGGTTTTCCTCGGCACGCTGCACGGCATGGATAAGCCCGCCGCCAAGCGCGCCGGCATTGAACTACTAGAACAGCTGGGGCTGGGCGAGCGCATGGACGATAAGCTCGATGACCTCTCCTTGGGCAACCAGCAGCGAGTACAGCTCGCGGCCTCCCTTATCCATGACCCAGACATGCTGATTCTGGACGAGCCCTTCTCCGGGCTGGACCCGGTGGCGGTCAACGTCATGTCAGACATGCTGCGCGAGCGCGCCAATCGCGGTGTGCCCGTTATTTTCTCCTCGCACCAGTTGGACCTGGTGCAGCGCTTGTGTGACCGCGTGGGCATTGTGACGAAGGGGCATATGGTGGCTGAAGGGGGCGTCGATAAGCTGCGCAGCCAAGGCCCTCCCCGCTTTGACGTCGCTACCCCAGCGCGCGGCTGGTATCCGGAAGGCACGGAGCTGGTGGCAGAAACTGCCGACGCCGTCGTGCTCGAGGCCGAGGAAACCATCGATGACCAGGCAATCCTGCAAGCAGCACTAGCCGCAGGCCCGGTGCATTCCTTCGGCCGCAAGATCCCAGACCTGACCGAGCTTTTCCAGGACGTCGTCACCAGCAACCAGAATGAGGAAGCCTAGGCCATGCAGTATTCCGCAATGAAGACCATCGGGGTTGTAGCCAAGCGTGAGATGGCAGTCGCACTGAAGTCGAAGATGGTGGTAGGCACCATGCTGCTGCTCATCCTCGGTGCCATTATCGCCCCTATCGCTATCAATTTCTTCAGCGGCGATGACGAACCGGATTCCGTAGCCGTCGTGGGGATGGAAGCGTCTGCTTTTGATGATTCCGGCATCGATGCCACTGCGGCAAATGACCACGCGGAAGCCCAGCAACTGGTGGAAAATGACGAGGCCGATGCCGCCCTGGTGCCGGCAGAGAGCGACGGCTGGGATCTCCTCAGCAAGGGCGACACGCCTGCCGCGGTAACTACCACGGTCAACCAAATCGTTGCTTCTCAAGCACAAGCAACGGCACTGGATACGCTCAATATTGACCCGCAGGAGCTGGAAGACGCAACGCCATCCACCACGGTCAATCAGGTGAACTTAGAAGAAGAGGACGGCACGGAACAAAAGATGGCCGGCGTAGCCACGGTCCTCATTGGCGCAATGGTGGTCGTCTTTTCCGTCATGACCTTCGCCGGCCTCATTGGCGGCCGCGTCACGGAGGAAAAGTCGTCCCGAGTGGTGGAAATTATCTTGTCTTCTGTGCGTCCGGTGGACTTTTTGGCCGGCAAGATTCTGGGCAATACCATCGTTGGATTCCTAGCCACGCTGCTCATTTTGGGCGGCGGTGCAATCTCGCTTGCTGCGACCGGCCTGGCTAGTGACATCGAGCTGGACTATGGCTTGGTAGCCGTGCTCCTTGTTGGCGAGATTCTAGGCCTGCTCTTCTTTGGCAGCCTCTACGCTGCAGCCGGCTCGATGGTGCAGCGCACCGAGGATCTCCAGTCCACGCAGGCCCCTATCCTGTTCCTCGTATTTGCCACCATGTATGTACCGATGTTCGGCTGGATGCACCTGGATGCCACGTGGATGCAGGTCATGACTTGGTTGCCGCCGGTGTCCATGCTGGTCGCTCCGCTGCAGGTGGCCGGAGGCAACCTCAGCTGGCTAGGCCTTGCCGCAAGCTACCTACTGATGGCCTTGACCACTGCACTTATTATCGTCATGGTTGGCCGCATTTACCGCCGCGCCATTTTGAACAATGGCCGCAAGATGACCTGGCGCCAAGCACTGAGCAAGTAAAAATAATCCGGCTCCCCGCCGATTGTGTGGGAGCCGGATTCTTTTATGTGCCGAAGCTACTGAGTAATGAACTCGTTGGTGATCGGCTGGGTGATGTCCAAGGTGCCGTGCTCGATGTAGTACATACCGAAGAACATGGCTGCCAGCATCACTACGGATAGCAGCATGGAAGGGATCCACTGAAGGAATACGGGAACCCAGCCATTGCCCTTATCGCGGGCTGCTGCTTCGCGCTGTTCCTGAGCCTCACGCTCGTTCATAATGATAAAACCTTTCGATCCACCGAGGATTAACTACGGATATCTTAACAGTTAAGCGCCCAGAAGGCCGCATTCCTCGCACTTTTGATTGACACCGAAAATCGGCGATTAAATTCCTGGGTCCTCATCATTGAGCAGCGCCTCTACGAAGGACTCGCGGTCACCAAGCATGCGCTCAATGTCCTCTTCTGCGCCGACGATCCACAGCTCGGTGTCTTGGTCATAGGTGAGTGCGGAATCTGGGTATGCCTCTAGTGCCTCCTCCATGGCGGCAACCTGGTCCTCGCTGGCGGCGTCGTCCAAGTGCACCTCTGGATCGCCGATTCGCGGGCTAAGCTCCTCCAACGCGGTGATCCCGTAGGTCTTATATTGCTTCTTCGGGTGCTCAAAGAGCTCTTGTCCCATCATGGAGCTTGATCCTTTCCGTGTAGTAGCGAATCTGGCACGTACCCCTCATAGCCCGGGATGTTTTTGACCTGTAGTACTCCGGCAAAAAAGCGCCGAAGGGCGGGCACGTCTTCGGGTTGCAGGTGGTCAAAGACCATGCGGCGCACGGATTCCACGTGTTCAGGAGCGGCACGCCGCAAGTGTTCTAGGCCAACATGAGTCACGCACACGTTGATGCCGCGAGCATCGTCCTCGTCCGGTTCTTTGGTGAGCAGGCCGCGCTTTTCCATTCTGGTTACTTGGTGGGAGGCGCGGGAGCGGTCCCACTCCAGCTGCGTGCACAGCTCGTGCAAGCGCAGGCGTTGTTCCGGTGCCTCGGACAGGGCAACGAGGACGGCGAACTCGGAGGCAGATACCTCGCCGCCGGCCTTCAGCGTCTCGTCCATTCCCCTATCGATCTTGCGCACGGCGCCAAGGAGCAGGCGCCAAAGCTCCTGCTCTTCGTCGTCTAACCAGCGAGTTTGATAAGGCATGGCACTAGATTACCCCTTTGAGCGCGGCAATGTCGCGCTCACTGCGTCCCGGTACGCGGGAGTAGCGCTCCGGCATGCAGGTAAAGACCAATACCTGATTATCCCGGCCGACATGGGAAAAGAGCGTGGCCATAAGTTGCAGGCGGTGTGCATCAGTAGAGCCCAACGCGTCATCCACAATGACGGGAACCGACTCCGCCCCCACTAATTGCGCAATGGCAAAGCGGGTGAGTATGGCCAATTGCTCGCGGGCACCACCGGAGAGGCTGGCTAGGCTCACCGTCTCATTGTCCTGGGTACGGGTGGTCACGCGGAGGTCGTCATCGAGATCGAAGGTGATGTCACCGCCGTACACAGTGCGGGCCAGCCGCGACAGTGCAGCCACGAAGGGCGCGGCGTAGCGCTGCCGGGCGGCATCGCGATGCTTGAGCAAAAGTTCGCGCAGATAGCGGGCGGCTTGCGCACGCTTGTCCACGCTTTCATATACCGCCCGCGCCATCTCCACCGCCGCGGTGGCCTGTTGGGCGCGCTCGGCGGCACCGGAATGGAAATTCACCTCGCTAGAAAGCCGGCCAAGATCCACCTCGCAGCGTTGGATGCGGTCGGTGAGGTAATCCAGGTGGGACTGCGCGCCTTCTACCAGGGACTG
Source organism: Corynebacterium sp. UMB0012 (assembly GCF_030216265.1). Taxonomy (NCBI): domain Bacteria; kingdom Bacillati; phylum Actinomycetota; class Actinomycetes; order Mycobacteriales; family Corynebacteriaceae; genus Corynebacterium; species Corynebacterium sp. UMB0012. Next base: position 116,211 of record NZ_JASOKQ010000001.1, on the reverse strand, counting down.
CGCGGTAGCGAGGTCTACGGCTTCCATTTGTTCGAGCTGCCCGCGCAGGTCTCCCACGACGGCTTCTAGGCGGCTGACCTCGGCACGCAGGTCCTCGTCGGCGGCGCGTTCGCGCGCGGACGCGAGCTCTCGGGCCACTCGCTGCGCATTTTCGCGGGCCGCAGCAAGTTCGGCATCGAGGCGCACAGCCTCGTGAGCCAGGCGGCTTTCGCGGTACGGCACGAGTTCGCGGTCGAGCGCATCGACCTTTTCGCTCGCGGCTTCCTCCGCGGCTTCGGCGGCGGCGAGGTCTACCTCTTCCACGTCCGCAAGGTCCGCAATCTTCTCAGCTAGCGCAGCATGCTGGGCGCGTAACTCGCTCAAATCATCCGGTCCCAGTTCCGCGGCAAGGGCACGGGTGGCGGCATCGAGGGCATCGTTCTGTGCACGGTGCGCCTCATGGGCTTCCTCGGCCGCGGCCACTGATTCTACGCCGAGGGTATCGAGCAGCTCGTGCAGCCGGGTGCGGGCCTGTTCCACATCGCGCTGGGTGTCCTCCGCGGAATAGGAACCGGCCGAGAAGCGGGCGGTGATATCACCGATGGTGATTACGCGGGAATCGACAAGCTCGACGGCGGTGTCCTCCCCCACCTCGATGTCCTCGCCATCGACTCGGATGCTGGAGCCAGCAGGCCCCGAAAAATGCACCTTGGCGGCGGCAGCTTCGTGCAGACGCTCGGCCACCGACAGCGCTGAGTCCGCCTTGTGCAGGCTGGTGATATCGGCCGCGGTGACCTCGCGGCCGCGTTGGGCGATGGTCGCACGTGCCTGGTCTACCTCGGCGGCTAGGCCGTCAAGCGATTCCAGCCGGGCGCTGAGCTGCTCAAACTTCTGCTTATCCTGCAGTCGGCGTGCCTGCTTTAAGGTGCTGCGGGCCGCGGCATAGTCCTCTTTGGCCTCTGCCAGTTGCTTCTCCAGCGATTTTTTGGACGCGGCTTCTTCTTTCGCTTTGTCCTGGGCGGCGGTGAGCTTATTCTGGGCGGCCTCGGTGACCGCGGCAGCTTCCCCGGCCGCGGTGACGAGCCCGGCGCGCTCGGAAACGGCGGCTTGCGCACGGGCAAGGTCATCCGTAGCACGGGCAAGGGTGGCCTTATGGGAGTCCAAGGTGGCCTGCGCGGTGGCGGCTTCCTCGGCCTGCGCCTGTTTGTCGGTGAGATCGGCGCGGGCGGCGGGGAGCTCTGCTTCAGCGGCGACTTGGTCACGCTCGAGTTGCTCGTAACGCTCGACCACGGAATCGAGCTCGCGCAGTACGCGGGTGGCTTCTGTGTATTCCTCTTCGGCGCGAGCTAGGGCTGCAGCGGATTCCTTGTACTCGCCGGCCGGATTACCCTTCGCTGCAGTGAAGTAGCGCTGATATTCCTTATCCACTCGGGCCAACAACGCGGAGTCATCGCCGGAGACTTCTTCCTCAGCCAGGCCGGATTCGCGCTCAAGTGCGCGGGTTAGGCTGGGAATGCCGACGGCAGAAATGGCCTCGCCGGTGTCGTCTTGGCGCATAAAGAGGGCGTCGACAAGCGAGCGATCCAAATGCTCAGAGAGGATGCGCTCCAGCTCATCATCGGCTTGGCTGCCGGTAAATTGCGCCGGCCGGGGTGCGGTGATATTCAGCTCGCAGGACTTCTTGGATAGCCAGCGTTTGGCAATGCGGAAGCGGTACTCGCCTACGCTCAGCTCGGCCGTAACTTCCGGGGCAACGTCCTTGCCCACCGGCTGCAGGGAGCGAATGCGCTTGGAGCGGCCGCTGTGCTTTTCGGTGAGCACCACATCGAGCGCCTCCACGATGGTGGACTTGCCGGCCTCGTTCTCGCCATGGATGACAACGACGCCGGTCTCGGGAAGCTCATCGAGGACCAGGTGCTCAATGCCGCGAACGTTGGTGAGTTCCAGGCGGTGTATGCGCATTAGGACTGTCCCTCCAGGCGGAATAGCAGGTTGGCGGCGTCGCGGGCGACGGGATCCTCGCGGTTATCTAACAGTTCATGCAGGGCTTCGGCCGCATAGCCGGAGATATCGAGGCTGGCTAATTCCTCCTCGCTGGGTTCCAGGTAAAGGTCCATGGTGCGCTCGCGCGGGCGCAGGGAGGCAAACACGGTCTCGTACTCGTCCAGACCGCGCTGCAGACGGGCGTGGGCCTCGACGCCGAGCGTGCCGCGCAGGCTATATTTCACGACCGTGCGCACCTTATCCGGGTACTCGCCCAGGCGCGCGAGGAAGCGCTCCACGTCTTCGGCGGAATCCACGGCGGCATCGAGGGCTTCAAAGGTCCAGCGGCCGATGCGGCGCTTGTCGACGTCCACCTTATCCCCCACGCGCACCACCAACGCATTGCCGGAATCGGCCTCGCCGCCACCGGTGCTGGTTTCCTTATAGTCCGTGGTCTCCGGGCTGCCGGAGAACCACACCCGGCCGGTGGTGCCGAGGCTGGCGGTGGAGTGGGTATCACCCAGCGCCAGGTAGTCGATCACCCCGCGGTCCAGGCAGTCCTCGACGAAGGCAAGGTCGATGGTATCGGCGTCATCCTCGCCGGAGCGGGAATCCACTTGGCCGTGGCCGACGGCGATGCGGATGCCCGCGGCCGGCTCCAACGGTTCGAGCGCTTGGCGGACCAAGTCGTGATTCGCACGCTTGGACAGGTATGGCGCGCCGACCAACTCCACGCCGGGTGCGACCTCGATGGGCTCTGAGTCTGCGATGACGTGGACATTCTCCGCGCTGGTCTTATAAAAGACCGAATCCGCCACCAGCGGGTCGTGATTTCCCGGCAGGACATAGACCGGCACCGGCAGGCGCTTAAACATCTCCGTGGCGCGGGCAAGGATGTCGCGCGAGAGGGCATTGTGCTCAAAGACGTCGCCGGCTACGACAATGAACTCCGCGCCGGTCTCCTCGGCCAGCTCGCCGAGCCGCACGATGGCGGCCTCGCGGTCATCGTTAAACCGGCCCTGGGCTTCACCCTTCAGAAACCACCGGGTCATGCCCAGCTGAAAATCGGAGGTATGGATAAACGTGGTAGCAGTCATTAGTGCGAGAGGTGGTAGTAGAGGTCTTCAATATCGGATACCGCGCGCAAGAGATCCAGGTTGGTATGCGAAACCGAGCGCATGGCCTTGCGCAAGAGGTCCGGATCGGAGTCATCTATGGCCGGGGCGACCTTGGGCTGCGGCAGCTTCGGCAGCTCGCGCCCGTTCCAGAAGATGTCATTCTTTTCTTCCTCGGACAGGTCGCTCGGGGTGAAGCTTTCGCGGCTGACCGCCTTGGCCTGCTCTAAGACCATGCGCTCCAGCCGAGCAAAGTCCAGCCCGCGCATATTAAAGATGACGGCCGGATCCGCATCGGCGCGGGTGGCGAGCTTATCGCCCACCGCCACGATGTGCTTGCATACGTACTCGCCGTCGGGGCAGTCACAGGTCAGGCGCAAGTCTTCGGCCTCGTGGGCGAAGAGGGTGTCTAGGGCGGCGTCGGCAAGCAAGCCCTTGCGCGCATTGGCCACGGAATTGGGGGTGCGGGCGAACTCGGTGGCTAGCTGGGCAATATCATCGTTATTGCGGTACGGCAGCTGGATGAGCACCGCAAAGGGCTCGTTCTGGGAGCCGGCCACGCGGCCATGGATGGCGCCATTGCGCACCTCGAGGCCTACGACGTGGCCGCCCTCGGCATACTGACGGCCGCGAGTAATTCGGCCGCGATCCGCGCCATGCGAGGTAAAGGCCGCAATCCGCGCAGCCGTGGTGGACAGTATGCGCCCGCTGCGGTCTACGTGATTGACCTCGGCCGGGGTGCTCACCCGCTTGCGGGTACCAAAATTGGCATAGATGACGTTGTCGTCGCCTTTAACAGCCATGGATTACTCCCTCCCCCGGTAGCTCATGAGTGCGGCCAGCTGATCGGGGTCTAGCTCGGTAAGCCAGCCCTCGCCTTCGCCCACCACGGCGCCGGCCAGCTGCGTCTTACCGTCCAAGATATCCTGGATGGATTCCTCCAGCGTACCTGCGGTGATCATCTTATACACCTGCACATTGCGGCGCTGGCCAATGCGGAAGGCACGGTCCGTCGCCTGGTTTTCCACCGCCGGGTTCCACCAGCGGTCCATGTGCACGACGATAGAGGCGGCCGTGAGGTTCAGGCCGGTGCCGCCCGCCTTGAGCGATAGGATCATCGCCGGCGGGCCGTCCTCGGACTGGAAGTCCTCCACCATCTGGTCGCGCTTATTCTTGCTTACCCCGCCGTGCAGGAAGGGGATCTCGCGGCCGAGCTGGTCGCTTAGGTAAGGCTGCAAGATATCACCAAAGGCCTTGTACTGGGTAAACACCAGGAGACGCTCGCCGGATTCGGTGGCCTCATCCACGATGCGCATGAGCTCTTTGACCTTGCCGGAGCGGTGCTTTCCCTTGAGCACCACCGGTGAGTTATCGCCTAGGTAGTGCGCGGGGTGATTACAAATCTGCTTAATGCGGGTGAGTGAGGCCAGCACCAAACCGCGCTTATTGATGCCCGTCGCTTCCTGCAGGTCCTTTTTCACCTGGTTGACCAGCGCCTTATACAGGGCAGCCTGTTCGGTGGTCATGGATACGGTGAGGATCTGCTCGGACTTTTCCGGCAGGTCATCGATGATATTCGGATCCGTCTTGACGCGGCGGAGGATAAACGGCGCGGTGAGCTGGCGCAGGCGCTCGGACATTTCCTCGTCATTATTGCGCTCGATGGCCTTAGCAAAGTGATTGCGGAAGAACGAAGCGGTGCCCAGCACGCCGGGATTGCAGAAATCCAGGATGGAGCGCATCTCCGAGAGGCGATTTTCCACCGGGGTGCCGGTTAGCGCCACGCGGTGTTCCGAGGGCAGCGAGCGCACGGCCTTGGACGAGCGGGTCGCGGAATTCTTGATGGCCTGGGCCTCGTCGAGGACAACGCGCTGCCAGCCGACTTCGCCCATGTCCTTAAAATCGCGGCCCACGGTGCCGTAGGTGGTGATGACGAGGTCGCACTCGCCGGCCTTCTTAATAAAGTCCTCGCCGCGCGGGCGGCTGGGACCGTGCTGCACCATGACCTTGAAGTCTGGGACGAAGCGCTGAGCCTCGCGGGCCCAGTTGCCCACCACGGACGTTGGTGCCACCACGAGCGTGGGGCCGGTCTGCTCACCGCGGTCCTTCTCCACCGCGAGGAGGGACAGTAGTTGGAGGGTTTTGCCGAGTCCCATGTCGTCGGCAAGCACTGCTCCAATGCCACTGCGCGACATCCAGTACAGCCAGTCGACGCCGCGGCGCTGGTACTCGCGCAGCTCCGCGTGTACGGATGCGGGAATCTCCACGCGCTCTGGGGCAACCTTATCCACTCCGCCGAGCAGCGCCGTGTGCCAGGTGCTGCCGGTGAACTCGATGGGTTCCTGGGTCATGGACTCCAGCGCCAGCTCGCGCAGCTCAGCCACGGTGACCTGTTCGTGTTCTTCGCCGCCCTCGTTGAATTCTTGGCGGCGGCGCTCCACGTCCGCGATCAGGGCTTCCCACCCTGGCTGGTCGAGCTGCTTGGCCATCTCCGCGGAGGCGGCTAGCTGCTCGAGCTCCTTCTTCTTGCGCGCTATGGCCTTCTCGCGCAGCGCGTCCATGTAGCCGGAGACTTGGGAGACGACCTGCTTATCGGCCATGACCCACTTGCCACGCAGCTGGATAAGACCGGACTTGGAATTGACCAGGTCCTCCATCTCTTCCTCAGTCAGTTCCACATCGCCCACGGACATGCGCCAGTTATAGTCCACCAGCTTATTCATGCCGATGTGCTTCTTCGTGGCGGCCTCGGCCGGATCGCGGGCCTCGTGGGTTTCCAACTTGGCCTTAGTCTCCATCTGCGCCCAGGCTTTGGGAAGCATGACGGTCACGCCGCTGGCCTTGAGCTTATCCACCTCGTGGGTAATAAAGTGGGTGAGCTGGTGGGTTTCAAGGTAGACGTCCCAGTCGCCGTCGCCAGGCTGCGGCAGTTGCGCGGTCTCCCTCAGTGTGGGTGCGATGCGCACTGCTTTGCGGTGAGCCTCGCGCAGCTTTTCCACACTCGCCCTATCCAAACTCTGCGCCGACACCGGCAGCGGAGAATCCGTGCCCGAGCGCACCCGCACGCGCACTGGCCACTTGGCCATATCCGGGTCATCGTCAAGCGGCTCCTCCACGATGTAGACCAGCTGGAGCTCTACCTCGTAAATGGAGTTCTTCCACTCATTGAGCCCGCGCAGCAGCTGCGATCGCCCCCGTCGGATCGGCCGCGTATCGAGCAGGGCGCGAGCAAACTCGTGCCATGGCATCGGCCGCGGCGCCTCCGCCACGGGCCGCAGCTCGCGGAAGGCAATCCAGTGGGTAAGCTCATCGGCCATATCATCCGACAGCGCACGGTTATTAACGTGCAAGATTCCTGGCGCGGCCGCCATCATCTCCGCGAGCCAGCCGCGCTCGCCCAAGCCGGAGGCCAGCTGCCACATGGGGAACCACTCATTGGCCTGGTAAGCCAGCCGGAAGGTCACCCGCCCGGCGCGCACAAACTTGCACAGGCCGCTGTAGGCGTGGATGAGCCACTGGAGGTCTGGCGCGATGGTGGCGGGCGGCTTGTGGTTCAGGTGCTCCATTTGGGCAAGCGCCGCCACGGCCTCTTCGGGTCCGAACATCGCCATGGGCACCATCAGGGAGACATCCTTGCCCTTGGGCGTACGCAGCGATACCCGCGCTCGGTTGCGGAAGGATTTCTGCGCCAAGATGGACTCCACCGCTGGCGGGAAGGTGCCCTCGGGGACGGCGTTGGGCATGACGATCTTGTGTCCTTCTACCTGTTCAATCCATAGACCTAGTCCCGTAACGGGGAGCCACAGTCCATGCACGAGGTAAGAAGCCATAGCCGCCAGCATAGCAGCCCCTTTTGGTTTTGTTACAGGCTCGTTATGTTCCACCCTTTTCCCAGTTGAACGACAGAAAATCGAAACGGAGATCTGCGCCACACCTGTATTTTCGCTTGGGTTAACCTTGTGACCCCGTTAACGTGAGAATGTCATCACACATCTACAAGGAGTAAATCGTGCAAGATTCAACTTGGTACGTCATTGCGATGATCGTGTATCTCCTCGCAATGGCAGCCATTGGCTATTGGAGCTACAAGCAAACCGATCAATATGACGATTATGTTTTGGGCGGCCGTGGTCTGCACCCATTCGTAGCGGCTCTCTCCGCAGGCGCTTCCGACATGTCCGGCTGGCTCCTCATGGGCCTGCCTGGCGCGCTCTTCCTCTCCGGCATGTCCGAGCTATGGATGGCCATCGGCCTGCTCGTCGGCTGCTGGGCAAACTGGAAGTGGGTCGCACCGCGCCTGCGCTCCTACTCGGAGATCGCAGCCAACTCCATTACCGTGCCGTCCTTCTTTGAAAACCGCCTGCACGATAAGTCCCGCCTGCTGCGCATCATCTCCGCAGCCATCATTATTTTCTTCTTTACCTTCTACGTTTCCTCCGGCATGGTCTCCGGTGGCCGCTACTTCGAGTCCACCTTCGGTGGCGACTACCTCACCGGCATGCTTGTCATCGCCGCGGTGACTATCTTCTACACCTTCGTCGGCGGCTTCTTGGCGGTGTCCTACACGGACGTCGTCCAGGGCGTGCTTATGTTCGTCGCCTTGATGATCGTGCCGATCATGGCAATCGTCTCTCTTTCCGATCCTTCCGAGATCTTTTCCTTTGCAAGCAATAATGCTTATGCCACCGATGGCGCGGTAGAAAACCCGAATTACTTCTCCATGTTCGCGGGCGTTTCCGCTGGCGTTATCATCGGCAACCTTGCCTGGGGCCTGGGCTACTTTGGCCAGCCGCACATCATCGTGCGTTTCATGGCGCTGCGCAAGCCTTCCGACGCCCGCCAGGGCCGCTTCTACGGTGTAACTTGGATGGGCCTGTCCGTCATCGGCGCGATCTTCGTCGCCCTATCCGGCACCGTCTACTTCACCCAGACCGGCCACAGCATCACCGACCAGGAGAACTTCGAAACCATCTTCCTGGATATGGCGCAGGCCATGATGCACCCACTGCCCGCAGGCTTCGTCCTGACCGCGGTTCTGGCCGCCATTATGTCCACCATGTCGTCCCAGATGCTCGTCGTCTCTACTTCCCTCATCGAGGACCTCTTCCTCATCTTTGCTAAGAAGAAGCCCAGCGAGCAGGTCCTTATCAACCTCTCCCGCACCGCCATCGTCGCCATCGCAGTCATTGCCGCCCTGCTGGCAATCAACCCATCTGACTCCATTTTGGGTCTGGTTGGCTTTGCCTGGGCAGGCTTTGGTTCTGCCTTCGGCCCGATCATCTTGCTCTCCCTGTACTGGAAGCGCCTCAACTCCGCCGGTGCCATTGCCGGCATGCTTACCGGTGCCATCGTTGCTATTGGCTGGGGCATGTCTCCGCTTTCCGACGTCCTCTACGAAATCGTCCCAGGCTTCTTCCTGGCCCTCATCGTGGCCGTCGTAGTCGCCAAGCTCACGAAGGAGCCTAAGCCAGAGGTTGTGGCCGAATTCGAAGAGTCCACCAAGCTGGCCAAGCTCGTGGAAAATGACTCCAACCTCGACTTCGAAGAAGCCGCAGAAAAGGTCACCGATAAGTAATCGGAACCAACGCGGACTCCTCGCAGTCCAATAGGACATGAAGTCCTATTACTTGGCCGCGCTATCATGCATTACCGTTCTCATCGGCGCATGGTATGCGTGGCCTTTTCCACGTTTTGATGTTGCCACTCTCCCAGCTCGCCCCGAGGCCACCGGCTACGACCGCGAAGACTTCGGCATCTGGCAGCCCCACGGCGCCTGCACCACCCGCGAGGTCATTCTAGAAAGCCAATCAAGCGATCCCCTCCACGCCTGCCACGCCCGCAGCGGGACTCTTTATGACCCCTATAGTGGCACCACCATTCCCGCTACCTCTCCCATTGAGATCGACCATATCTTTCCCCTCTCCGCGGCCTATGACCTTGGCGCTTCCGAGTGGGACCGCGAAACCAAGGTCCGCTTTGGCAACGACCCGCTCAATCTCGTAGCTACCAGCCGTGAGCTCAACCAAGAAAAGTCAGACTCCCTCCCTGCGGATTGGCTTCCTCCCGCCAACCGCTGCGGTTATTCCCGGCGCCTCGCCGACATCGCTCGAAAGTACTCCCTTCCCCTGCCTTCCAAGGACGTGCGGGTTATGCAAAGGCAATGTCGGTTAGCCGTACTCACCGGGAATTGATTAGGGTTGACGTGGCAACTTTCCGCGATTGAAGGGTTCTTTCAATGACTTCTTTCCTTGTATTCCTCCACGTGGCCGCAGCCATTCTCTTGATCGGCCCAGTATGCGTATCCACCTCCAGCTTCCAGACCCAAATGGCCAAGGCGGCACAAGGCGACCACGCGGCGCTCGGTTCCGCTCGCGCCCTGTATAACATCACCAATACCTACGGCTACATCTCTGCCATCGTGCCTATCCTCGGCCTCGGCGTATTCCTGTCCGATATTGACGCTTACAAGTCCGCGGTCAATTTCCACATCGCCATCTTGGTTGCCATCGTCGCATGGTGCCTGCTCTTCTTCGTCATTCTGCCAAAGCAGAAGAAGGCAATGGCCGCCCTCGAGTCCACTGAATCCTTCGACTACGCGGCAGCAAAGAAGCCGCTGTCCGCATTCGGCGGCGTGTTCAACCTGCTGTGGATTGTCTGCCTTATCCTGATGTACGTCAACTTCTAAGTGGCCTTTTAGAGAGCCATTTACTCCTCTGGGACAGTATCTTCACTGTCCCCTTTCTCGTTTTTGAGCTCCTCCTTCAACTTTTGTGCTTCCTCGTGCGCATTTTGCCGACGCCGCTGCGTCGCCTGTGCCACAGTCTGCGCCCATCTCCGATTCTTCGGCGCGAGCGGTCCGCTGGCTTCGTCATAGACCCAAGTCGAGTCTTCAAAGAGCCAGACGGCGTCCCCGCTAATCGGGTCTTTGATATAAAACGCCCGCCCATCAGTCTTAATGTTGTGGTGATGTTGACACAGGCAGGTCAAGTTCGCCGCCGAAGTAGGTCCTCCGTCAGCGAAATCATGCCGATGGTCCATCTGGGAAGCCATCGCCGGCCGCGTACATCCGGGCCACCGGCAGGTTCCATCGAGCCCTTCCACAAAGGCGCGAATATGCGGCGGAGTTACATAGTTTCCGCTTTCATCCTCCGCTGCTGCATCCATGTCGCGGACGGTCGTGGCCCGCGATTGCATGTCATCGGCAACCTCCGGTGAAACCCACCCCAAGCTTTGGACGAAGGCCGGAGCATCCGGCAGATCGCAGCGGTACATATTGAGCACCACCTTCGCCTTGGCTTCGGCCTCGCCGGTGAGCAACTCGACCGCAGCCTGAGCCAAGGAAATGTCCTTCTCCGTGGCCACACCGCGAATATTTCGGTCGATGATTTCGGCAGTCTCTAAGCCCACATCGAGGCACACTGCGGCCCACTCCCCGCCCGTAGGCTCGAGGTGATAGGACTCCTTGCGCCGCGGGTCGCGTGCGGCGATGGTGGGATCAAGGCGGACAATGAGCTCCCGCAGCTTTCGCCGCAGGTTGCGATGGGACGGTAATTTTTGGTTAGGGCGTTTGGGGGTGAGGTAGGTGGTTAATTCGGCGTCGATAAGCAGGCATTGTTCGGCGTCAACCTCGCCCAACTTGGACAGCGTCTGGTCGATGGTAATTAAGCGGTCTAAATCTAAGTGGTAGTACTCTTCCTGCCGGGCTTTAAGGCGCGGCAGCTCCTGTAATCGCTCAAAGGCGAAAATGATATTTCTAATTCGGGACTGCCGCGTTCCGGTGAGATCTGACAGTGATTGGCTAATTATTTCGATATCATCATCCGGGTCTGGATGCAGGCGCTTCCAGAGGAGGTATTCGGCCTTGCGGATTTCTGTTGCTGCTTGTGAGGTGGAATTTGCTGGATTGGTATTGGCAAAGTAGGGCGCATTCATGGACTTCCCCCGCAGAAGTTTCTCTAGAACATGTTTGCGCTTTCAGTATACAAAACCCCTCCGACACACTACCCCCGTTTATAGTAAAACCGCAGGTCAAAGGGCACGAAAAAATGGGCCTCCGAAGAGGCCCATTCAGTCGAAAATGCTAGTCGCGCCAGCGTCCACCGCGCTTGCGTCCGCCGCCGTGGTCACGGCGTGGCGGGCGGCCGGTGTCCTTTTGAATCTTGATCAGCTGGCCAGAAATACGGGTATCCTTCAGGCGGTCCAGCACTGCCGGGTCAAGGTTCTTTGGCAGGTCAACCAGGGTATGGCCCACCGCGATGGTGATGCGGCCGAAGTCCTTGGCTGACAATCCGCCTTCATTGGCGATGGCACCCACGATAGCTCCCGGGCGCACATTTTGCCGCTTGCCGACGTCCAGTCGGTACGTCTCAAAGTCTCCGTCCGGCCGCTTCGGTCCGCGGCCCTTGCCGCCGCCCTTGAAATCACGATCGCGCTTGCGATCGTCGCGGCGGTCGCGGTCTCGCTTCGGCTTAGGAAGCGGCTTGTCTTCCATCAGGAAGTTCTTGCCACCCTGCAGCATGACGGCGAGGGCTGCAGCAATGTCATCCATGGCCGCGTTATTGTCCTCGGAGTACTTGCGCACCAAGGTGCGGAAGAAATCCGCCTGCTTATTGTCCATGGAGTTGGTAATGGACTGCGCAAACTTTTCCTTGCGCTTTTCATTGACCTCATCGACGGACGGCAGTTCCATCTCTTCCAGGCGGGCGTTGGTCACGCGCTCGATGGAGCGCAGCATGCGGCGCTCGCGCGGGGTGACGAACAGGATGGCTTCGCCGGAGCGCCCCGCGCGGCCGGTGCGGCCGATGCGGTGCACGTAGGACTCGGTATCGTTCGGGATATCGAAGTTGACTACGTGGGTGATGCGCTCGACGTCGAGGCCACGGGCGGCGACGTCGGTAGCCACGAGGATGTCTAGGCGGCCATCCTTGAGCTGATCGACGGTGCGCTCGCGCTGAGCCTGCGCAATATCGCCGTTGATGGCGGCGGCGCTGAAACCGCGGTCACGCAGGGTCTCGGCCACCTCTTCGGTCTCGTGCTTGGTACGGCAGAAGACGATGATGGCGTCGTAATTGATGACCTCGAGGATGCGGGTGAAGGCATCCATCTTTGCGCGGTGCGGAATGAGGAGGAAGCGCTGCGTGATGTTGTCATTGGTGCGGCGCTCGGACTTCACCGTGACCTCGGCGGGGTTGTCGAGGTACTGCTTAGACAGGCGTCGGATAGCGTTCGGCATGGTGGCCGAGAAAAGCGCCACCTGCTTGCGGTCCGGGGTGTCCTCCAGGATGCGCTCGACGTCTTCTTGGAAGCCCATGTTCAGCATCTCATCGGCCTCATCGAGGACGAGGAACTGCAGCTGGGACAGGTCCAGCGAGCCCTTCTCCAGGTGGTCGATGACGCGACCCGGGGTGCCCACGATAACCTGCGCACCGCGGCGCAGACCGGAAAGCTGAATGCCATAGGCTTGGCCACCGTAGATAGGCAGCACCTCGACGCCCTTGAGGGACTCGGCGAAGGATTGGAAGGAGTCCGCCACCTGCAGGGCCAGCTCGCGGGTTGGAGCGAGCACGAGGGCCTGCGGATGGCGGGCTTTGGTGTCAATCTGCGACAAAACCGGCAGCGCAAAGGCTGCGGTCTTGCCGGTACCGGTCTGGGCGAGGCCGACAACGTCGCGGCCTTCCATCAAGATCGGGATGGTTTCTTCCTGAATGGGGGAAGGCTTGGTGAAGCCTACTTTCGCAACGGCCTCCAGAATTTTCTCTGGCAGGCCAAGATGCGCGAACCCCTGGGAGTTGTCGTTGGCTGAATCTTCGGACTCAGCGCCGGTGTCCTCAGAAGTATTCGCAGCCCTGGTGTCCTTGGTGACACCTTGCGAGTTGTCCTGAGATTCCGACTTATTAAAATCTTCCGGCTCGTTGACGCCGCCGGTGGCGTTATCGGTAATGCTCATTGCTTCACCAACCCTACGCGATTGCAGCCACAAACTCCATTGCGCAGCTCCTCGGCTTTCCTAGCCCAGATTTCCTGCAATGTTCGAAGCAGTTCGAAAACACCGAAGCGTGGCGTCGCGTCCTTCTTCTAAGGTGCAGTTCATGTCTCATCCACGCCCACGGTTCCTTTACGACCAAGCACGTATCCGTGCCAAGCTAAGTTCGTATCCAGGGTTCAGCACGGAACTGGACCCTCCGGTAGATCTTTATCTGTCCTCGCTGTCTACGGGCCTGATCTACCCCACTAGGCGCAGCCGTCGGCCACAGCATGGCGAGTTTGTACACATTACAGACCGCCGCTTTCACCTAAACCCCGTTTTTCGCATAACTAAGGTGGAGGACAATTTTGAGTTTTATGTGGTGGAGCTAGATCCAGTGCGCTTTCACCGCACTGAATACGCCGCACGTCCTAAGCTTCTTAGCCTTGGCAGCGTGGTGGACAACGAGAAAACTACTTACTTTCCGGTGGAGTTTGATTTCGCATCTCGTGCCAAGTTTGTGACTTTTAGTGCTGTCGATAAGCCTAAGGTAGGCCGCCTATACTCCTGCTTTACTTCACGGCCTCGGCACCCTTTATGCCTGCGCATAGAATCCACGGAGGACAACAATGGGCTGGTGCGCGCCCAGGTGAGCGAGCTCTATAGCGACTTTGAGCGCGGAGAAAGAAAAGGACCGCGAAAGGACTACGGCCCCGATAACCTCCCCTACCGGCCACCGGCTATCACCCGCACGGACGTAGAGATAGAGCTAGGGCGCTTCCGTCGCCTCTACGACCCAGAGTCATGGACTGTTCATGGTGCACAAGACGAAGAAACCCTCTTTATGGTAGAAGATCCGGATGGATCGCGGGCGGTCTTTATCGGCAAAAAAGACGCGTGGCTGCATATGACAAAAGAAAAAGGCCGCCGACTATATCAGATAGCGGCGACCTTTCTAGAGGAGCGCTAGGCTCCGGCGATAAAGGTGCGATAGCTCAGTGGCATGCCTGGGCGGTAGGCCAAGTGCACGGCGCTGGGGGCGTCGAGCACGTGCAGGTCCGCGGCCGCGCCCTCCACGATGGTGCCCTTAGCGGGGCGGCCCTGCGGGTCGAGGCCGTTGCCAACGTTGTGGCGGCGCAGGGCGGTCGCTCCGCCGGTGGTGGCGGCGTGGATGGCCTCATCGACGGAGAGGTGTTGCTGCAGGACCGCGGTGGTCACGCAGTAATTCATCGAGGAGGTATAGGACGTGCCGGGGTTGAGGTTGGAGGCGATGGCGAGGGTGGCGCCGGCGTCGAGAAGCGTGCGGCCCGGGGCGAGCGGCTCGCGGGTGGACAGGTCGCACGCCGGCAGCATGGTGGCCACGGTATCGGAATTGGCCAGCAGCTCGACGTCCTCGTCGCTCAAGTGGTTGACGTGGTCTACCGAGGCGGCGCCCAGTTCGACGGCAAGGGCAACGCCTGGGCCCTCGCCCAGCTGGTTGCCGTGCACGCGCAGGCCAAGGCCCCACTTCTTACCGGCCTCCAGCACGCGGCGGGATTGTTCCTCGTTGAAGGCGCCGCGCTCGCAGAAGACGTCGATCCACTGCACGTAGGGAGCAACGCCCTCGAGCATGGGGCCAACGACCTCGTCGAGGTACTCCTCTGCGTCCGCTCCCGGCGGGACCAGGTGCGCGCCCAAGAAGGTCACGTCATCGACGTGGCGGGAGGCTACCTTGGCGGCCTCCACCTCGGACTCGGTATTGAGGCCGTAGCCGGTCTTGGTCTCAAAGGTGGTGGTGCCTCCGCGGCGGCCGGCGGCCACGCGGTCCGCCACCAGCTTGTCTAGGCGGTCGGTGCCGGCCTGACGGGTAGCGTCCATGGTCACGGCGATGCCGCCTGCTTCATAGGAACCGCCGGAGATGCGGGCCTCGAATTCGGCGGAGCGGTCACCGTCAAAGACCATGTGGGTGTGCGAATCTACCCAGCCGGGCAGGACGGCGCGGCCGCCCAAGTCCACCTTTTCGTCGGCCGCCGGCGCCTCGGAGGCTGGGCCGACCCAGGCGATGGTGCCGGATTGGGCGATAATGGCGGCGTCGTTAAGCGTGCCACGCTCGCTGACCGTACGGAGTTCTGAAATGCCGGTAAAAAGTGTGCTCATCTAGTCCCTTGCCTTGAATTCCATCGGAATGCGGACGCCGCGCTCATCGGCGACCTCCTTTGCGCGAGTGTAGCCGGAATCGACGTGGCGGATAACGCCCATGCCCGGGTCATTGGTGAGCACCGCGCGCAACTTGGCCGCGGCGAGCTCGGTGCCGTCTGCAACGGTGACCTGGCCGGCATGGATGGAGCGGCCCATGCCCACGCCACCGCCGTGGTGGAGGGAAACCCAGGTAGCGCCGGAAGATACGGCGGTCATGGCGTTGAGCAGCGGCCAGTCAGCCACGGCATCGGTGCCATCGAGCATGGCCTCGGTTTCACGGTATGGGGATGCCACGGAGCCAGAATCGAGGTGGTCACGGCCGATGACGATCGGCGCCTTGATTTTGCCCTCGCGTACCAGGTCGTTGAAGAGCAGACCAGCCTTGTGGCGCTCGTTGTAGCCCAGCCAGCAAATGCGTGCTGGCAGGCCCTCGAACTCGACGTACTCCTCAGCGGCATCGAGCCAATTGTGCAGGTGCTCGTTGTCCGGGAAGAGTTCCTTGAGGGCTTGGTCGGTGACCTTGATGTCCTCTGGGTCGCCGGAAAGCGCGGCCCAGCGGAAGGGGCCCAGGCCCTCGCAGAAGAGCGGGCGGATATAGGCCGGAACGAAGCCCGGGAACTCGAAGGCGCGCTGGTAGCCGACCTTGCGGGCCTCATCGCGGATGGAGTTGCCGTAGTCAAAAACCTCGGCGCCCTCATCCTGGAACTCGACCATGGCCTGGACCTGGGCGGCCATGGACTCGCGCGCCTTCTTGGTAAAGGTGGTCGGATCCGCCTTGGCCTCGTTGTGCCAGTCTTCCATGGTGATTTCAGAAGGCAAGTAGGACAGCGGGTCGTGCGCGGAGGTCTGGTCCGTGACGATGTCTACGGTAAATTCCCCGGCGCGCTGGCGGCGCAGGATCTCCGGGAAGACCTCGGCGGCATTGCCCACGAGGCCGACGGACAGGGGCTTCTTGTTTTCCTTGGCATCCAAGACCAGCTTGAGGGCCTCGTCGAGGTCGGTAACAACCTCATCCAGGTAGCGCTTGTGCTGACGGCGCTTCAGGCGGGTCTCGTCTACATCCACGATGAGGCAGGCGCCGCCGTTGAGGGTGACGGACAGCGGCTGTGCGCCACCCATGCCGCCGCAGCCACCGGTCAGGGTGAAGGTGCCGGCCAGGCTGCCGCCGAAGCGTTTCTTGGCCACGGCCGCGAAGGTCTCGAAGGTGCCCTGCAGGATGCCCTGGGTGGCGATGTAGATCCACGAGCCGGCCGTCATCTGGCCGTACATCATGAGGCCTTCATCCTCGAGCTTGCGGAAGTGCTCCCAGTTAGCCCAGTCTCCCACGAGGTTGGAGTTAGCGATGAGCACGCGCGGTGCCCACTCGTTGGTCTTCCAAATGCCCACCGGCTTGCCGGACTGCACCAGCAGGGTCTCATCGGACTCGAGGTCCTTGAGGGATTCAACGATGGCGTCGAAGGCTTCCCAGCTGCGTGCTGCGCGGCCGGTGCCGCCATAGACCACGAGGTCCTCGGGGCGCTCGGCAACCTCCGGGTCGAGGTTATTCATGAGCATGCGCAGGGGCGCTTCGGTCTGCCAGGACTTGGCGGACAGTTCGGTTCCGCGCGGCGCGCGTACTTCGCGTGGTTGAGACATGGCTTCCTTTCGTCGTGCTTTTCTGACGCCTTCCCAAGCCCCCTAGGCCGGTGTCCCGGGGCTGTCCCCGAGGACTTGTTCAGCGTCACATGCCACAAGGTACTGTGACCTAGCCCTATGTACCATGCCACACAAACCCGAACTGTCTCGTATATGAGACACCCGCGGAATGATCTACGATGGCCTGCATGCGTCGGTTCATCCCCCTCCTTTCCGTGGCCCTCCTCGCCGCTTGTTCCACCCCCGCCGAGGAACCGCAGCCACCCCACTATGTAGCGCTGGGAGATTCCTATGCGGCCATGGGCTCGACCACGCTGCCACTAGATCCGCCCAATACCTGCGTGCGCGCACAGGATTCCTACCCCGAGCTCGCGGCCAAGGAGATGGGCGCGAAGCTCACCAATGTTGCCTGCCAGGGTGCTAGCACCCTCGACGTACTTTCCTCGGCCGGCGAGCACCCCGCCCAGGTGGACGCCCTACGCGAGGACACCGACCTGGTGAGCCTATCCATCGGCGGCAATGACGCCAGCTTCGTGCGCCTTACCCAGTGCGCCACGGATGATATCTGCCAGGCGGAATCCGGCGCGCAGATTGACCTGGAAATCCGCGATCTACCCCGCCGGCTCGACAAGGTTTACAAGGAGATTCACCGCCGCTCGCCTAATGCGAAAATCCTCGCCACCGGCTACCTTCCGCTGATCAAGCGTGGGGAGACCTGCCCCTACATAGAAAAAATCCCGGCCACTGACCGGGAATGGTTGGCAGGCTCCATCGAGCGCATCAACCAGGCGGTGCGCGAGGCCGCCGAGCGCAATGGGGCTACTTACGTGCTTGCCGACGCCGCCCTAGACCACACCGCCTGCTCCCCCTCGCCGTGGGTGGATTTTACGGGCAAGGACACCAATTCCTTCCCCATGCACCCCACCCACGCGGGCCAGCAGGCCATGGCCAAGGAGCTACGCGCTGCCCTCTAGCCCGGCGCGCGCGGCGTCATCGGAACCGGGAACGCGCATCTCGAACCGCTCTGTGACCACGGTGTAGTCAAAGTAACCCATGCGCGCAATGGGCTTAATCTTGAGGATATCGAGCTTGCCGTCCTCATCGATGACGGATTCATCGATGTGAATGGTCTTGACATCCGCCACCACAAGGTCGATGGTGCCCACCTTGGAATTGCCGGGCACCCGCAAGGAGGTCTTGTACTGACACTCGAACTTCACTGGCGATTCCTTCACCATGGGAATGCGGTGGTTGTCCGCGTATTCCTTGGTCACGGAAAGGCGATCCCATTCGCTTTCGCCGTAATCCAGTACTTGGGCGGATTTATTGACCTCTTCACGCAGGTCATAGGTAGCCATATTCCATACGAACCAGCCGGTTTCCTCGGCATTGAGGACCGTGTCCTTGCGGCGACCATCCGGATACTGGTTAGCCGAGAACATCACCATGGGTGGATCGAAGGTGAGGTTTTGCCACTGGCTATATGGAGCGATATTTTCACGCCCTTGGCCATTAACGCTAGAGAGCCAACCAATAGGTCGTGGCACCGTGCTCGCCTTAAAGGGCGAGAATGGCAAGGGGTTAGGTTCGGTCTGTGGATGCCAGGAAATAGTCGACATATTAACCACGCAGCTTTCCAGTAGCGTCCTCGACGGCGTCGATAAGAGCGCCCTCCTTGACTAGGCGTACAGTCTCCTCGATCTCCGGGGACAGGTAGCGGTCCACGCCGGGGCCCTCCACAGTCTGGCGCAGCTTCTCAATTACCGCGCCGGTTCCCTTGGCCGGGGTGCCCTCGCGCATGTCGATGGCGCGGGCGGCGGTGAGGATCTCTACGGCGAGCACGCGCTGCAGGCCATCGACGGCCTTGCGCAGCTTGCGGGCAGCAGACCAGCCCATAGATACGTGGTCTTCCTGCATGGCCGAAGAAGGAATGGAATCGGCCGAGGAGGGGTTGGCCAGGCGCTTCATCTCACTGACGATGCCAGCCTGGGCGTACTGGGCAATCATGTGGCCGGAGTCGACACCGGGGTCATCAGCAAGGAAAGCATTCAACCCGCGGTTGCGCGCTGGGTCCAAGAAGCGGTCGGTGCGGCGCTCGGAAATGGACGCCAAGTCCGCGGTGACGATAGCGAGGAAATCGAGCGCATAGGCCACCGGTGCACCGTGGAAATTGCCATTAGAGACCACGCGGCCGTCCTTGGTCACCACCGGGTTATCCACCGCGGCGGCGAGCTCGCGCTCCGCCACCTGGACGGTGTGGGCCAGGGTATCGCGGAACCCGCCGGCAACCTGCGGGGCGCAGCGCACGGAGTAAGCATCCTGCACCTGGTTCTTCTTGAACTCCTCAAGCGCGGCCTCCAGGATCTCCGAGCCTTCAGCCACCTGGAGGATATTCGCTGCGGCATCGGCCTGGCCTGGGTGCGGTCGCAGCTGCTGCAGGTCATCAGCAAAGACCACGAGGGTGCCGAGCAGTCCTTCCACGGTCATGGCGGTGGCAATATCGGCGGTCTTTGCGGCCGCACGCAGGTCAGTAATGGCCAGGCAGAGCTGGCCGAGCATGCCATCGGTGCCGTTAATAAGCGCAAGGCCTTCCTTCTCGCGCAGCTGCAGCGGTTCAATGCTGGCCGCGGCCAGGGCGTCGCCCGCATCCTTGAGCTCGCCGTTGACACGCACCTCGCCCTCGCCCAGCAGGGCCAGCGCGCAGTGAGCCAGCGGCGCCAAGTCGCCAGAGCAGCCGAGCGAGCCGTACTCGCGCACCACCGGAACGATGCCAGCGTTCAGTGCCTTGGCATAGGTTTCTACCACCACGGGGCGCACGCCGGTACGACCGGTACACAAGGTGGACAGGCGCAGGAGCATGAGCGCGCGGATAACCTCCTCTTCCACCTCCGGGCCCGTGCCCGCAGCATGCGAGCGCACCAGGGAAAGCTGCAGCTGGGCGCGCATCTCCTCCGGGATATGGCGGCGGGCAAGTGCACCAAAGCCGGTGGAAATGCCATAGACCGGGGTGGGATCCTGTGCCAGTTCTTCCACGCGCTCGCGGGTCGCGGCCACTTCTTCGAGAGCCTCGGGCGCAATCTCCACCTTCGCCCCATAGCGGGCAACGGCAACGACGTCCTCGATGCTCAGCGCACCAACGTTTACGGTCACGGTGGATGGATAGGCGTTAGGCATGGCAAAAACTCCTTGGAGTAGGGATTGATAATCAAAAATGTGTCGCGCAACAACCCAACGCGATAGATGTATGCTACATCACTTTCTTCGTTTGCGGTACATTTTCCCCGCCACCTTGTCTGACACCTCCTGCAGAGCCCGAATGGCGCCATCCACCTTTGCATCTGGCGTCCCTACCGGATACGTAACCGCCACCGCCGCCGCTGGGCGGTCCAGATGGTCCAGAATAGGGACCGCTACAGAAGCCTGGCCGCGGGTAATTTCCTCCACCTCTTGGTCCCAACCCCGCGCGGCCACCAACCGCAAGCGCTCCTTCAAAGCAGAAAAGCCACTACCACCCGCGGTATCGAATGCGGCGCGCACCTCCGCGTCAGGAAGATGCGCCAGCATTACGCGCCCGGAAGCTGTCTTATGCGCTTGCAATCGC
The DNA here is from genome assembly GCF_030216265.1 of Corynebacterium sp. UMB0012. NCBI lineage: Bacteria > Bacillati > Actinomycetota > Actinomycetes > Mycobacteriales > Corynebacteriaceae > Corynebacterium > Corynebacterium sp. UMB0012. Next base: position 95,756 of record NZ_JASOKQ010000001.1, on the reverse strand, counting down.
ACACCAACCTCGGTCACCAAAGAGATTGCCTCTGCGGCACGGACCTCCTGCAAGTACAAGATTTCCGATCCAGCCATACGAGACAAGTGCCCCGATCCACCCACCAGATCCGCACACCGTTCCAAGTCCCGAGTAGCCATTCGCACCAAAGGCTGTTGGGTTACATAGGCCGAAGCCATGGAATAGGCCGCAAGGCCCAGCCCATATGTCTTATGTTCCGGCAAGTGCGCCACAAAGCCGGCATCCACCATCTCCGCTAGCAAGTGATAGGTAGATGACCGTGGCAGTCCCAGTTCACCTTGTATCCTGGCAGCAGAAATTGGTACGTCAATCGTCGATAGCAACTTAAGAATCTCTAACGCGTGACGGGCCGCTGGAACTCGATTTGTACTCACACTTAGTGATTGTAGGCAGAATTTCCCTGCCATATCCCGCGTTCTTGCCTACCCTCGGTAACCATGAACACCGAAAAAGCTGAACTTTTCACCCCCGCCCCCGAATGGTCCGGCCGCTCCGATGGCCCGGGCCCAGAGCATGCCCGCTGGCATAGCGTTATCAATCAGTCCACCGACTCCCCCGCCCCGGTAACCCTGGTGGGCTTTGCCTCCGATGAGGGCGTGCTGCGCAACGGCGGCCGCCAGGGTGCAGCCGCAGGCCCGGCCGCACTGCGTTCCGCGCTGGGTTCCTTGGCGGTACACCATGCGCATGCGCTTGCCGACGCCGGCACAATCACCACCCAAGCCGACGACCTCGAAGGCGCCCACGATGCGCTCTCCGATAAGGTGCAGGAACTCGTCGAAGCCGGCACCCTCCCCATCATTCTGGGCGGCGGTCACGAGACCGCCTTTGGCTCCCACCGCGGCCTCTACCGCGCGGTGGGCGCCACCAAGATCATCAACCTAGACGCCCACTTCGATCTGCGCCGCGCCGATCAAGCCACCTCCGGCACCCCGTTCAAGCAGATTTCGGAGCTCACCGATGACTTCGATTACACCGTGCTGGGCATCTCCCGCCCCAATAACACCGCGGTGCTTTTCGACGAGGCCGAGTCCCTCGGCGTGGCCATCACCCTGGACGAAGAGCTGGTGAACCTCTCCCCGGCCGAATGCGGCGAGCTTGCCGCCCGCGCCACGGAGGGCAAGGACAAGGTCCATCTATCTATCGACCTTGACGTTTTGCCAGCGTCCACCGCGCCGGGCGTATCCGCACCGGCGTCCCTGGGCGTCAGTTATGAGCGCATCCGCGCCATGGCCGTGGCTATTGCGCGAACGGGCAAGCTGGCCCTGGTGGACGTCGTTGAGCTTAACCCCACCTTTGACATAGATAACCGCACCGCCAAGGCAGCGGCGCGGCTTATCGATGACATCGTCACGGCCCACCTCACTAGCTAAACGCCAACGGCGTTGGGCTTTACCTGGGCCCTGCAGTTTATCGGGTAGCTTTCTTACTCATCCAACGTTGGACTCCCCACCACATAGCGGGAGTAAAGGCAACGGCGATGAGCCAGTAGACAAGCCAGAAGCTACCCGCTAAGCCAGTCACCACAATTCCTATTAACAGCAAAAGCGCTGCGCCAACACTTGCGAGGACACACTGTGTGAAACTGCGCTGGTCATCTTTAGGCCCTGTGCGAGGGTTGGCGCCAGAAACTTTCTGGTCGACGAACCCAATAATGTCTTTGCCGAAGACAACCGAGAAAGCAATATAAAAGGCCGCGAAGCCGTGCATGAACTCGGCTTTACCGCCTTGGCTCAGGCTCACATAGAAAAATACCAAGAGCAGCAGGTCGATGATTGGGGTCGCGGCCATAAGTATCAAGCCAAGTTTGCGCTGATTAAAGACGTAGCGCAAGAGGCAGCCAGCCACTAAGCAAAGCCAGAAAGCTACCTCAGCTGCGATAGTGGCTATAAGCATCATTGCCCTCCAGCGATATCGATCCTCTTACCCGTCTTGGGTTCAACTTATCAAAACAGCAGGTGGGCAATCGGCGTGGCGATAAGAATGGTCAGCGCTACACGCTCAAACCAGATAATGACCAGGTGGGTGAGCTTCACCGGAATCTTGGTAGCCAAGATGCACGGCACCAGCGCGGAGAAGAAGATGATGGCGGAGACTGCCACCACGCCGATGACGAACTTGAGCACCATGCTGTCGCTGCCTGCCACTGCGGTGGCGGGCAGGAACATCTCCGCAATACCCATGGCCGCGCCCTTGCCGGCTTGTACCGGCTCCGGCAGCTGCACTACCCACGCGAACGGATAAAACAGGTAGCCAATCCACTCGAAGATGGGCGTAAAGCGCGCGAGCAGTAGGCCAATAAGGCCCACCGACATGATGGAAGGAACGATGGCCGCCGCCATGCGCACGCCATCGCGCAGGTTCTCCCAGATGGACTCCCACAAGGACGGCGCGCGCTGCAGTGCCAGCATTGCTTCCCGCCACGCGTTCTTAATTCGCGAGCCCTCCACCGGCTTTTCCGGGTCTGGGTGTGCTTCTGCAAAGTACTCATCTGGAATGGTGCGCAGCGGCGGAATGCGCACGGTAATGGCCGTCACCACAAAGGTCACGATGAGCGTGACAATAAAGTAGGTACCCCAGATTTTCATCAGGTCAAGCTGCTTAGCCACGATGACCATGAAGGCCGCAGAGACCGTCGAAAAGCCGGTGGCGATAATGGCCGCCTCGCGCCCGGTATAGCCGCCCTTTTGATAGACGCGGTCTGTCACCAAAATGCCAAGCGAGTACGAGCCCACGAACGAGGCCACCGCGTCAATGGCGGAGCGCCCCGGCGTCTTCCACAGCGGCCGCATGATGGGCTGCATGAGCACGCCAACAAATTCCAGCAGGCCAAAGCCAATGAGAAACGCTAGGAACGCACCACCGATAGGCACAATGAGGCCAACCGGAATCGCGATGGAGTTCCACAGGAACGGCACCAGGTCTTCATCGCCCAACACCCACGGCAGCGCATCGATGACCATAAGGAAGGAGACCACCGCGCCCACAATGTTGAGCACCGCAAAGACCGCCTGCAATACGCTTTCTTTGAACGCGCCGGTGGTAAAGCTGCGCACCGTGCCATAGACCGCAAGCGCAAAGATAATCCACGGCACCAGCGCCGGAATCCCTTCGCGCACCATGGTGACCATGTGGTCCAAAGGAATGGAGCGCTTATCCTGGTACGTCACCGGCAGGAAGAATACGAACGCGCCAATGGCGCTATATAAAAAGAGTTTCCACCGTCCCCCAGGCTGCGGGATCTCCCCGTCATGGCTCTGGTGAGAGGTATAGACAGATTCGGTAGAAGTCACAGTAAAACCGTCTCCTCAAGCTTGCATACAAAAATCAAGCCCGCGTGACAGCCTTACGCGAACATTGGGGATATGTTATCTAAGTAACAGCGCGCTGTCTAGATCTTGACGATCCAAAAAAGACTTACGATCATCGGATCTAGCAAGCCGATTTAGTGAATCCCAAAATATTGCACCTAAGGCACCGGCCACCAAAGAGAGCACACCAGTAAATTTCTCACTATATATCCTGGTCACAGAAGTTGAAGGAACTATTACATATTGCACAAAACATTCCCCTTCCGCTACTGTGAGAATAATGACCAAACTTGCCCCTCACCCCAGCTATATCAGCCTCTTTAGCTCAGGAGGAATTGGAGATTTAGGATTCAAGCTCGAAGAGTTCGACTGCATCGCGTCTGCCGAACTCCTTTCAAAACGCCTAGAAGTCCAGCGCCTTAATAATATCGCGAAGACCGAAGACCTTATCTGCGGCGACCTGCTCCAGGACCACCTGTATGAAAAAGTACTTTCACGAGCACGGAACTGGGAGGAAAAACACAAGCAACCAGTAACTCTCATCATAGCCACTCCACCTTGTCAAGGAATGTCTGTGGCCAACCACAAGAAAAAGGACGAACTCAAGCGAAACTCTCTAGTAGTTCAATCAATTAAGGCCATCGCAGATATTGTTCCGCTTGTGTTTGTCTTTGAAAACGTTCCAGCATTCATTAAAACCACCTGCACAGGACTCGATGGAAGCAACAGACCCATCGGAGAGGAAATCGACCGAATCCTGGGTCCTCAGTACGAATTCTATTCACAAACGCTTAAACTCCAGGAATACGGATCTCCGTCCAGCAGGAAACGATCGATCACCATCGGAGTTCGGAACGATATCCCCTGGGTCACTCCACTCGATTTATTCCCCCAAAAGAGTGACCAGGTTACGCTGAGACAGCTAATTGGCGATTTACCCAGACTGGAGCACATGGGCGAGTGCAAAGAGGGGGATGTTCTCCATTCTTTTAGACAATACGACCCTCGAATGCGCCCATGGATTACACCACTTAAAGAAGGACAATCAGCTTTCGAGAACAGCAATCCTGAACTTCGACCCCACCGCATCATCGATGGGAAGAGGGTACCAAATGCACAGAAGAATGCAGATAAGTATCGACGAGTTTTTTGGGACGCAACAGCACCTTGTGTACACACTCGAAATGACATATTAGCCAGTCAGAACACGGTACACCCGGTCGATGACCGCGTTTTCAGCATTCGAGAGTTGATGCGAATGATGGGCCTGCCCGAGGACTTCCGATGGTTCTCAAACCAGGAAGAAGCAAATAGAAATTCCGACGTCTCGCTCTTGAAACCTCACGACACGAACATTCGACAGTGCCTGGGAGAAGCGATACCAGTACCTATCACCCAATCGATTGCTGCAAACGTCAAGCAGCATCTTTTGGGGCACATGGAAATATCTCGTAAGAAACCGAAGCGAAAAGCCAACAGTGAATGGACGACAATTTCACAATGGTGCGCATACCGGGAAATCGACCGAAACGCCCAAAAGCGACTTTCAGCCTATTACACCCAGCCGCTTCCAGCATTCGCAGCTATTAAAAGAGCTTGGTTCAAATTCGAAAAGAGCAAGCGACCGATATCAGTTCTCGAGCCTTCCTGCGGCCTTGGTGTATTTGCTGCGGTATTAGATGGATTTCCAAATGCTTTTCGGGCAACTGTCGACTGTTTTGATATCGACCGCACCTTGGAAGCAGAGTTCGGTCAACTTCGGCACCAGGTGAAGAATGTGAAGCTGAATATGCGATTTGAAAATTTTCTGCGTACACAGCTCGATCAGAAATATGACCTCGCAATTGGAAATCCACCTTTTGGCCGGTCACCAAGAAATCCCCGAAACCCGGACGAAGCCTATACGGAAATCGCGACTAACTTCTTTTTCAAAACTCTGAAGAGCGCAAAGCAGGTGGCGTTTGTTTTTCCCAAAGCCTTGCTGCATGCGCACCACTACCAGACCTTGAGAAATCACATTAACGCTGACTGTTCCATTGATTGGATAACCGACTTCGGGGAGCTAGCGTTCCCAGATGTTCTAGTGGAAACTATAGGGATTGGGATATCCACCAGCGCGGGGGATCCAGGTCAGTCACCCGTCACGATCAAGTCCTGGCCGCTCAAGCTAAATTTGTACTCCTGCAATTCATATATCTGCCCGAATGAGGCTCCAAGTTGGATTATCTACCGAGACGAACAATTTGATGAAGTCTGGAGCAGACTCAACACGGGCCAGCTATCCGCATGGCGAGATCGTAAAATTAGTAAAAAATACGCGACCGAAACTGGCGTGAGAGTTATTCGCGGTAAAAACATATCCGCCGAAGGGGAACTCGTTAGTACAGATCAGGACTATTTCGTAAGGCCTGAAATCGCTGAAAGCGCATTGACTGCTTTAAGCAGTTCTAAACTTCAAAGCTCTTTTTTAGCTCCTAACCTATCTTACTACCCTAGAGCCGCCAGCTATAAAGCTGATGGAACAACTGTCCCCGAAGGATCCTGCGCAGTTCTCCTCGGCAATCTCTCGAGATCAGAGGAAGAAAGATTTCTCAACTTCGTCAATTCTGTAGAATTCCAAAAGTTTTACAGAATTGCCTGCAACTTCGCTACACGTTCGATCAATATCGATAAGTCTCTAGTGTTCTGGTGGGGAGTACCGACCCGCCAATAGTTTTCTAGGAACCAATTCTGCCGGCCGCGATTGCTTCCCTACAAGCTCTTGGGGTCGGCTGAACTTCGTCCATTCCGAATCCTACTTCGAGAACATAAGCAAATCGTTCCAGGGAGTACATACCATCGTTTTCAGATTCGCTACGAAGCACAGAGGTGAGTTTTTGATTTAGGCAGGTCCTCTGATAAATCTCGTCCACTACAGAAGTGTTGCCGTTTGGGTGAGCTTCTCCGAAATGCTGTCCGGGAGTTAGTGCAATCAAATTCTCTGGAGTGTCTCGAATTGTTGGGAAACCGGACTTTGGGAACATATGATGAACATTTGTCGCACGCTGCCCGGTGGCATCCGGAATCTCGGGAACACCATTGTGATAATCGCGAACTAGCTTCATTGCCGAAGACATGTCCTTTTGAGGAGGTAACCTGTCAGCCTGCTCATTCATATCTGCCAAATACTCTTTTCGCGTGATATGCTTGGGCTTCTTGTTTGCTAAGTCCCGAAAGTTTGGCCGATTGTATTCTAGATCGAATCGGCTAGGGACCGAGTTCATTACTCTCCCCCTTTGCGATCCGTATGCGCCATATTTCAGTGCAAGTGGATTTAGAACTTTCTGAAAAATTCGCCCTGCCTCAGTTGCGGGATTTTTACTTCCTTTTGAGCCCAACTTTAGCTTCTCAATGCCAAAGAAGACGAAATCTCCTTTCAGCTTTCGGTAATCGAGTTGCGTCTGACTTGAGTTGAAATACGTCTCGAGATTGTGCCACCACCCATTAACCTTTAGGTAGGCTTCAAGATATTCTGTGAGGAAATCCAGAGCATCTACTTCACTACGTGCAACAAGACGCAGCATCTCACGGTCCGAGACCCGGTACTCATGCCCACGACCAAGCTTCTCACGCGAAAGAATTCCGGCTACGGTCATGGCCGACATAATTTGACCTAAGAATTTATCATATTCGTTAGCAGCTTTTTCATCTTCCAAGGAGGGCTTTCCGTAAAGCTTAGTTACCACTTGGTCAAGAGACTTAGATTTTCGAAGATCTGTGGTCGTAAAGCATTGATCATTCTTTGGAAATGCAAGGTCAATTGACTTCGAGATGAAATGCAGATTATCAAACGCAAGTTTCTGATCGGCAAATCGCACATAGTCGTCGCCCCGCTTAGTGATCTGACTTTCTAGGTACTGTTCGAGCTCACTCATCTGGATTGCACACCTTTCTTGAAAGCTTCAACTATTTCAGAATCTGCTGCTTCACGTTACGTGTTGAGAATACCTGCCACACAGGTTGTTCACATACATTTTAGAAACTACAACCAACATGAGTAGAAAATCGTCAACACAGTTAACCTCGCATCACTGAATCTTATCGATATATAAAACCTTAATTCGCCACTCGCTTCGGCTTATTCCCCACCCCGGCGTGCGGGTCGCGGCCGAATGCCCAGGCAATGATGCCGATGAAGGCGATGGCACCGCAGACGGTGAAGGCGAGGGGGAAGCCGGAGGCGTCGGCAAGCAGGCCAATGAGCATAGGTCCCAAGATTTGGCCGAAGTCTCCGGCCATCTGGAAGGTGGAAAGCACCTTGCCGCCGGAGCGGTCATTGCCCACGATGTCGCCCACCGCGGCCTGCTGGGAGGGGTTGATTAACCCGGAAGAGGCGCCGGCGAAGGCGGAGACGAGCAAGAGGAACCACACGCTGGTGGCCATGCCCATAAGCACCATGAAGATGGCGGAGCCAACGAGGCCGATGAGGATAAGTGGTTTGCGGCCGTGGATATCGGACCACTTGCCGGAGAACTGCAACACGATAGCGTTGCCGGCCGCAAAGACTGCAAGCGCCAGGCCGGAGGCGGCCGCGCCATTGTGGAAGATGGAAGCGGCAAAAAGCGGCAGGACAGATACGCGCACGCCCATGTTGATCCAGCTATGGGCGAAGTTGGAGGTCAGCACCGCGCGATAGGCGGTATCGCCCCAGGCCTCCTGCAGGCGCATGGGTGGCAGCTTATCCTTGCTGGCTTGTTTGTGGTTGACGCGGGGCATTTGCCACCAGACGACGAACGCGGCCAGCGCCACGCCCACGCCGTAGATGAAAAATGGCCAGCGGAACCCCAGGAAGGACAAGCTGGCACCAAGAACGGGGCCGGCGACGTTACCGAGCAGGAAGGCAGTGGCGTAGGTGGCAGAGCACTTGCCGCGAATCGTCGGCGGGGACATGCGCACGATCAGACCCATGGCAGAGACGGTGAACATGGTCGAGCCAATGCCGGCTAGGGCGCGCAGGGCCACGATGTGCCAATAGCTTTGGGCGATGGAGACTAGGCCCGTGGTCACCGCGACGGTCATGAGCCCGATGAGATAAACGCGGCGCGAGCCGACGCGATCCACAAGCGTGCCGGACATGGGCGCGAAGATAAGGCGCGAAGCGGCGAAGATGGAGACCACAAGGCCCGCGGCAGCCATGGAGACATCGAAGCTCACCACGAACTGCGGAAGCAGCGGGGCGATGAGGCCATAGCCCAAAGCGATAATAAAGGCGGCGGTAACCATGACCCAGATTTCGCGCGGAATCTTGGGCGCTTCCTCGTGTTCTACTTCCCCACTGCGTGTATTCATCATATCGGCTGCAACTCTAATCCTTGGTGTCAGGGAAAGCCATTTGCGGTTTATGTTCGAACAAACGTTTGTTTGTGGTGGGGTTGTGTCCGCGTTGGGTTCTAGTGTGATGGCCATGCACAACGTACAAAAGAAGTTTCCCCAGCCCACCGCAATGAACCTACCCCAGTCCGCTTCCGAGATTGCGGCGGACTTGCTCTACCACGAATATGACACCATCAATTCCATCGCTGCCATCATGCACCATCCGCGCTCCCTGGCGCGCCCCACTCCCACCTGGCGCCCACCGATAAAGCAACTGCCGACGCCCGCCGGTGGACCGGGCGGAGAGTATTGCATGAGCATTACCCGCCACCGCGTGGGTGCGCGCGTGAAGGCCCGCGTGCGCGGCTTTGGGCAAGACCGCATTCCTGCCTATCTGATCACCATCCGCATTACCGAGAACTTTGGTCAGCCGGTAGATCCGGCCGTGGCCGAGGGCTGGGTGCGCACGCTCGTGCCGGCAGAGATGGTAGGTGCAGTCCACGAGGTCTCCCGTGGCCCGAATGCCACTTATGTGTGGCTCGTGGATAGCTCCTATCAGCCGGTCCACTCCCCCGAGTCGCTCTTCGCCGGCTTCAGCCAAGCCGCCTAGGCGGTCGCGCGCTGTTGTGTTGACTGCGCAGATGCGTCTGACTCTGCATGCGGGTCAGGCGCGTGGAGCACCTTCCTCATCACCTCGTGGTTGAAGGTCACCGTGTAGTGCCGGGCAATTACCTTTGGCATAAAGCGCAGGACCAAGCAGGCGATGAGGACGGTAAAGACCTTATCCAAAATGTCCGAGGTAAGGCCCTGCAAGATGATGGCCAGGCGCTCGTCTTGGAAAATCATCTCGTAGAACTTGGTGAGGTTTTGTGGCCCCTTGCGTGGGTGACCACTGAAGGAAAAGATGAGTACGTACACGCTCATCACGCCGGAGCCGATGCCTATTCCGAGGCCGGAGAAAATGATCCAGGACAGCTTGTTGAATACCCCGCGGCGAGCCAGCAGGCCTACTGCGGCACCGATAAAGATACCTACGGGCGCAAAGGCGAGATTATAGGCAAAGTACGCTCCGCCCAATACGGTGGTGGTAAGCCCCGTGGCCATGCCGAGCACGGGACCGGCGATGATGGCGACGATGGCGGTGCCGACAGCATCGAAGAACATCGGCACCTGCGTGCGCACCGTCAACGAGCCCAACAGCAGGTTGATGGAGGCGCCGAAGATCGGATACAGGAGGATGCAGTTAGGCACCAGCCCATGCTGCGAGGTATATAGCAGCACCGCGGCCGCTAGGAGGAGGACCCAGACGCTGGCGGTCAGGTAGGACTCGAAAGTCATATTTACCGTGGAGTACACCCCAAAGACGGTGCATAACCACGCGGCAAGCGAGAGTGCCACGGCTACTACAACAAAGACGTAGCGCCACGTGGTATCGCGGGTCATCGCCATGGTCTTCTCCTCCTCACAAGGCTAGGTTTAGGGCGGATTTCCAGCTGCAGGCTGGGGACGCCCTAAAGCCTAATTGGCGGCGCGCGAAAGTAGCAACACAAAAGGGCCCCTAAAACGGGAAAGGCCCAGCCCGGCCGCGGAAGGCGGCGGGGCTGGGCTATGGGGAGGCGGGGATTATTTTTCGTCGGCTGCGGGGGCGGCGGATTCGTCGTCCAGGTCGGCATCGTCGCCGTCGAAGAAGTCCTCGTCTTCGTCCTCGTCGTCTTCGCCGAAGATGTCGTAGACATCGGGCTCTTCGTAGTCTTCGTCATCGAAGGAAACGAGCTGTGCTTCCCAGTCCAGGGCCTGCTCGGAGACGAGGCCTAGGACATCAAAGAGGCGATCGAAGTCGGTGTAGGTGCCAAGCTCAAGGGCCTCGGCGGGAACCTCCACGATGGGAACGTCATCAAACTCGGCGTTATCAAAGAGAGCAAGGCGGTCAGCCTCGTCGAGGTCCTCATCCTCTTCGTCCACTTCCCAGGCGAGGGCGACTGCCTCATCCTCCATGTCATCGAGATCGTCTTCGTCGAAGTCAAAGGCGAGGAAGCGGACGATGGCGGACGGGACGCCGTCGATGGTTTCCACGAGCACGCGCAGCTCCGAGTCATTGGCCACTTCAGCCACGACGAGGTGCGGGTTGAGCTCATCTTGGGCAAATTCTAGTTCCGCGATGCGCTCATCGGTGCCCTCCAGCAGGTCACGCAGGACGGTGACCACCTGGTCGGTGGCGATGTGGCGGGACACCGCCTCCACGGCATCATCTACAGAGAAGGCGACGGAGACAAGGACTGCCTCAAATTCTTCATCGTCTTCATCAACATCCGCCGCGGCAATGTAGACGTTCGCGGCGGGGAGAAGCGGATCGATTTCAATAAATTGGATTTCCAGATCAGAGGTGATTGGAACGAACATGACGTCGTCGTTGACGCGGGACTCGATGCCCTCGGCATCCAATGCAGAAGCAATATCTTCGAAAAAGCTCATGGTGGTTTAAAATCCATCCTTCGGAAGCAGAGGTTCCCACGGTAGGCAAGCCGCCGCCCGCGGTCACTGTGGAGTCTACCGTTATTCCCACCCGGATGGTTGGAAGCCCAAAGATCTCACCAGCTCCGGGCGCCCACTTCCCCACTCCAACATGTGGTATCCCTCCCAGGCTTGTCGCTTGAGCTCATGCGGCGCATGCTCAATATAGGCCTCGGCATCGAAGATCATGGTGGCGCGCTGAGTGGACCCGTAGCGTGGCCAGCTCATCTCCGGGCGGCCGCCATGGATGAAGGCAGACCAGTGTTGCTGCATGGTGGCGGTAAGTTCTTCCATCTCCGCACGCGAGCCCCAATTGGTAAGGAAAGACGCGCGCGAGGAGTAAGGGTCACCGAAGACATTGCCCAGCTCCATCGAATGCATGGCTCCTAGGCCCAGCCACTTGAGCACGGCAGAGGCGAAGTCGAAGCGATACATCCACGTTGGTGCCGCCTGCGCATGCGCGGTGGCGATGCGGGTGGAGGGTGCCCAAAAGAGGGCGTCGGCAAGCAGGTGCGCAAAGTCCTCCCGGGCCACCGCGCCGTCATAGGCGGCCACGACCTCGGGGGCGTGCTGGGGATCGAAGGAAGCCAGAAGGCGCAAGGCGGCGCGCTCGCGGGAGCTTTGGCGCTGGAAGAGGAATTTGCCAAAACTAGCCTCGTCCGAGTTCGTGCCGATGAGCAGCGGAATCTGGTGCTGATGCCCGTTTTCAAAGGCGGCGATGGGGTGTTCCGGAATGAGCTCATCATCCACCGTGGGCGCGTAGCAGGAATTGAGGTGAATGAGCTCGCCGGCCCGCCACATCATGGATTGACCCGAGCGCACCAGATCGGCAAAGTTCTCCTGGCGCAGGTCCTCCACCGAGGTGCGCCGGGGCAAGGCCATGCGGTGGACCAGCTCGCGCGCCCACAAGGTGGACTGGGCGCGGGAATGGATCATCGCAATCGGCGGGGACTGGGCAATGGCGCGGTGGAATAGGCCCTTCGCGGGCGGGCTCGTCATAAGGGTGAGAACCGCCGCGCCGCCGGCCGATTCGCCCATGAGGGTGACGGAATCAGGATCGCCGCCAAAGGCCGCGATATTGTCGCGCACCCACTGCAGCGCCAGAATCTGATCGGCCACCGCCGGGTTAGCGCTGCAGTCGCCGCCCAGGCTGCGCAAATCCAAATAGCCCAGGGAGTTGAGGCGGAAGTTAATGGATACGTAGACCACGTCCATGCGAGTGGCGAGCTCAAAGCCGCGGAGCATGAGCATATGGGACGAGCCCATAATGAAGCTGCCTCCGTGCAGGTAGACCACCACGGGAAGCTTCTCTTCGGTGCGCGGGCGCACGATGTCGAGGTGCAGGCAGTTCTCGGAGCCGATAATACGGTCGGTCCAGGAATACGTGGGCTGCGGGGCCGGTGGTCCGAACTGGCTGCAATCACGCACGCCATCCCAAGCCGGTGCGGGCTGCGGGGCGCGGAAGCGGTTGTCCCCGGCGGTGGTATCGCCGAAGGGGATGCCGCGCCAAGTGAGCACCGGACCGGCGCTAATGGGGCGATCGGTGCGCAGGTCCTCCTCTATAACGCCGCGCACCCACCCGGAGGTAGTGCGGACGGTGAGCTCATCGGCCAGGGCGTTTTGGGCCTCTTCGTGCGCGCGGCGGGCGCGTTCGTGGGCCTGCTCCGCTTTCAGGCGCGCCGCCGCGGAAGACTCTTCCAGAGGGAAACCCCCGGAATCGCGGTTGTTCTCGTGCGGCGTAACCATACTCACTAGCTTAGGTTGCTTGCACGCCCTCGGCGATCTCAAAGCGGCGCGGCGGCGCATAAATAGAGCCTTTACTATGCTGGGCGCAGATAATTTTTAGCAAAAGAGAAGGACACATGGGTTTCTTTACTAAAGACAAAAAGGACAACTCCGCCGAGGTCGACACCATCGATACCTATGACATCGATCCGGAAGATACCAACCGTTTTACCTCCGCGCTCCTCAATTCCTTGGACCGCGCAGTGGCCGTGCAGTCCGGCGTCATTATCAAGTACGTCGAGAACTTAAAGAAGCGCAATAAAGACGCGAGCCCGCAGCAGCTGCAGGAGCTCATTGACAAGCACTTCCTCAATATCACCTCCGGCACCGGTGCGGCCGCCGGTGCTTCCGCTGCCATCCCTGGTGTCGGTTTGGTAACCGGCACAGCTACCATCGCCGGCGAATCCGTGGTCTTCTTGGAGGCGGCCGCGTGGTACATCTTGGCTTCGGCCTACCTGCGTGGCGATGACATCAAGTCCCCCGAGCGCCGCCGCGCCCTTGTACTTGTGGTGCTGACCGGTTCGAAGGGCTCCGCTTTGGTGGATACCTTTGTGGGCGATCTCAATAGCGTGGCGGGCATGCGCTCGGCCGCTAGCCTCTCCCGCTTCTCCGGCCCGACGCTGTCTGGCATCAACGGCCGCTTGACCAAGCTTTTTACCAAGCAAATCACCAAGCGCCTGAAGTGGGCGTGGATCAGCAAGCTCATGCCCATGGGCATCGGCGCCGTGCTGGGCACCACCGCCAACCGCAAGTTGGCCAAGCAGGTCATCGAGCATGCCGGCGAGCAGCTTTCTCCCCTCACCCAAGCCTAGGGGTAGCCGGGAACCGTTAAGTGGGGCTATTGATACCCCTAACATAGTGAGTTTAGGGGTATGACCCGTATCATGTAGGCAGACTCTTTGGCGAGCGGCCTATGCGCTTGTCCAAAGGCCGCACTAAAGTCGAATAAACGACCATTTTAAAGCAGAGAAATGAGGCGAATACCTGCCGTGAGCACATCGAATATCTTCGGCCCCAACGCGTGGCTGATAGACGAGCAGTTCCAGCAGTACTCCAAGGACCCTAGCTCCGTAGATAAGGAGTGGCGCGACTACTTCGAGGCAAACGGCGCGCCTAAGTCTAAGGCCCCAGCCAAGGAGGCCGCGAAGAAGCCGTCTAAGCCTGCCGCAAAGAAGACTGAGGGTACTACTACCGCCCGCAAGCAGGAGGCCCGCGAGACTAACGTAGAAAAGTCCGTGACCAAGGCGCAGGAAAAGACCGCCAAGGCAAAGCAATCCGTAAAGAAGCCCGAGTCCCCGCTCGACCGCATTGCGGACTATAAGGGCGGCGAGGAGCGCCAGCTCAAGGGCATGTTCAAGGCCATTGCGAAGAACATGGAAGAATCCCTGGAGATTCCTACCGCTACCACCGTGCGCGATATGCCGGTCAAGCTCATGTGGGAAAACCGCTCCATGATCAATGACCACCTCAAGCGCACCCGCGGTGGCAAGATCTCCTTTACCCACATCATCGGCTACGCCATGGTTAAGGCCGTACAGCTGCACCCAGACATGAACGTGCGCTACGAGGAAAAGGATGGCAAGCCTTTTGTCATCCAGCCGGAGCACATTAACCTGGGCTTGGCAATTGACCTGCCGCAGAAGGATGGCTCCCGCGCGTTGGTCGTCGCCGCCATCAAGGAGTGCGAGACCAAGTCTTTCTCCGAGTTCGTTGAGGCCTACGAGGACATCGTTACCCGTTCTCGTAAGAACAAGCTCACCATGGATGACTTCTCTGGTGTGACCATTAACCTCACCAACCCAGGCGGCATCGGCACCCGCCACTCCATCGCCCGCCTGACTAAGGGCGCCGGCTCCATTATCGGCGTGGGCTCCATGGATTACCCGGCCGAGTTCGCCGGCGCTTCCGCGGACCGCTTGGCAGACTTGGGCGTCGGCCGCCTGGTTACCCTGACCTCCACCTATGACCACCGCGTCATCCAGGGTGCAGAGTCCGGCGAGTTCTTGCGCACCATTGGCCAGCTGCTTGTCGACGGCGCCTTTTGGGACGACCTCTTCTCCTCCATGGGCGTGCCTTATGAGCCGTTCCGTTGGGCACAGGACGTGCCGAACTCCGGCGTGGACAAGAACACCCGCGTCATGCAGCTCATCGAGTCCTACCGCTCCCGCGGCCACCTGCTGGCCGATACCAACCCGCTGGGCTGGGTACAGCCGGGCCTGCCTAACCCGGACCACCGCGACCTCGACATCGCGACCCACGGCCTGACCATCTGGGATCTGGATCGCACTTTCAACGTCGGTGGCTTTGGCGGCAAGGAGCAGATGACCCTGCGCGAGGTGCTGTCTCGCCTGCGCGCCGCCTACACCCTAAAGGTCGGCTCCGAATACACCCACATCCTCGACCGCGATGAACGCGGCTGGCTACAGGACCGCCTGGAGGCGGGTATGCCGAAGCCGACCAACGCGGAGCAGAAGTACATCCTGCAGAAGGTCAATGCCGCCGAAGCATTCGAGAACTTCCTGCAAACCAAGTACGTGGGCCAGAAGCGCTTCTCCCTCGAGGGCGCCGAGACCCTCATCCCGCTGCTGGACTCCATCATTGATACCGCCGCCGGCCAGGATTTGGACGAGGTCGTCATCGGCATGCCGCACCGCGGCCGCCTAAACGTCCTGTTCAATATCGTGGGCAAGCCACTGGCCGATATCTTCGGCGAGTTCGACGGCAACTACAAGGGCGGCCAGCTCGGCGGCTCCGGTGACGTGAAGTACCACCTGGGCTCCGAGGGCCACCACCTGCAGATGTTTGGCGATGGCGAAATCAAGGTCACCCTTGCCGCCAACCCATCCCACCTCGAGGCCGTCGATCCGGTCATGGAGGGCATCGCCCGCGCTAAGCAGGACACCTTGGACAAGGGTCCAGAAGGCCACACCGTTGTTCCGGTCATGCTGCATGGCGACGCTTCCTTCACCGGTCTGGGCATTGTTCAGGAGACCATCAACCTGTCCCAGCTGCGCGGTTATACCAACGGCGGCACCGTCCACATCGTGGTCAACAACCAGGTGGGCTTCACCACCACTCCGGACTCCGGCCGCTCTACCCACTACGCCACCGACCTGGCCAAGGGCTTCGACTGCCCGGTCTTCCACGTCAACGGCGATGACCCAGAGGCAGTTGTCTGGGTTGGTCAGATGGCAGCCGAGTACCGCCGCCAGTTTGGCAAGGACGTCTTCATTGACCTCATGGTCTACCGCCTGCGCGGTCACAACGAGGCCGATGACCCGTCCATGACTCAACCGGAGCTCTACTCCGTCATCGACGAGCACAAGGCAGTGCGCGAGCACTACACCAACGACCTCATCGGCCGTGGTGACCTTTCCGCTGAGGACGCCGAGGCAGCCGCACGCGACTTCCACGACCAGATGGAATCCGTCTTTACCGAGCACAAGGAAGCCGGCAAGGCTCGCCCGAAGGAGCAGACCGGCATCACTTCCTCCCAGGAGCTCACCCGCGGCCTGGATACCTCCATCACCGCCGAGGAACTCGCCGAGCTGGGTGCCGCTTATGGCAACCCACCAGAGGACTTCGAGTACCACAAGCGCGTGGGCAAGGTAGCCAAAGAGCGCGAGAAGTCCTCCCGTGAGGGCGGCATCGACTGGGGCTGGGGCGAGCTCATCGCCTTCGGTTCCCTGGCCGGCGAAGGCAAGGTTGTCCGCCTGGCTGGCGAGGATTCCCGTCGCGGTACCTTCACCCAGCGCCACGCCGTCACCTTCGACCCGCGCAACGGCAACGAGTACAACCCGATGCACGCGGTCGCCACCTCCAAGGGCAACGGTGGCAAGTTCATGGTTTACAACTCCGCGCTCACCGAGTACGCCGGCATGGGCTTCGAGTACGGCTACACCGTGGGCAACCCAGACGCCCTTGTGGCCTGGGAAGCACAGTTCGGTGACTTCGCGAACGGCGCCCAGACCATCATTGACGAGTACATCTCCTCCGGTGAGGCCAAGTGGGGACAGCTGTCCAGCCTGGTACTCCTCCTGCCACACGGCTACGAGGGCCAGGGCCCGGACCACTCCTCCGCCCGCATCGAGCGCTACCTGCAGCTGTGCGCTGAGGGCTCCATGACCGTGGCTCAGCCTTCCACCCCTGCTAACCACTTCCACCTGCTGCGCCGTCAGGCCCTCGGTGAGATGAAGCGCCCGCTGGTCGTCTTCACCCCGAAGTCCATGCTGCGCAACAAGGCGGCCACCTCTGCTGTGGAAGACTTCACCGAGGTCAAGCGCTTCCAGTCCGTTATCAATGACCCGAACTTCGTTGATATCAACGGCAAGAAGGTCGGCGATACCGACAAGGTCAAGACCATCATGCTGGTCTCCGGCAAGTTGTACTGGGATCTGGAAAAGAAGCGCGAGGCCGACGGCCGCGATGACATCGCCATCGTCCGCGTGGAGATGCTCCACCCGATTCCGTTCAACCGCCTCCGCGAGGCATTCGAGGCTTACCCGAATGCCACCCAGGTCCGCTTCGTTCAGGACGAGCCGGCCAACCAGGGCCCATGGCCGTTCTACAACGAGCACCTGCGCACCCTGATTCCGGATATGCCGGAGCTGGTACGCGTTTCCCGCCGTGCTCAGTCCTCGACTGCCACCGGTAACGCCAAGGTGCACCAGATTGAGCAGAAGAACCTGCTGGAAGAGGCCTTCGATATCTAGTCGCCTCTACCCCGTTTAAACCCCAGTGAGGACCTCCTCACTGGGGTTTATTCATGCCGACACCAGCATTAGTAAAGCTTCTGTTCTTGCTTCTGCCGGAGCACTCCCTCGGCGTTCTTGCCCTCTCACGTCTTTTCTCATCTCCGATTCCTTCGCGCTCACCAGCGGAACACTATTGTCTTGGCGGTCGCTTTCCCATGAGCGCCAAGGGAGCGGGTTAAGAATTAGCGCGCTTACTCGATATGTCCAATCGTGTCGCGGATGCTTGTCACTCAAACCCGGGAGCAATGAAAAGCACTAGCGTCGGAATTCACAAGCCCAGAATGGTTCCATATCGAGTCACACGTGTCCTTGATCCTGTGGAGGTGTTGGTCTGCCGGTTGCTAACCAGCGGGAGCTCCAAGTTGCCAACAAGCCCGGGAAACTCACACAAACCTGCCAATGGTCAAATATTAAGAACCAGTGAGATTCGACCCGCCGGAAGAATCGGAGTCGCCTTCTTCATGGGCAATGTCGACGCCGGAGGAATTCATCCAGGAGCGCACGACCTTCTCCGCGCTGGCGTCGTCGTTTTCTACCTCTTCGGCCATGTCAGAGAGATCTTTTTGGGTAAGGAACTTAGTCAGCGAGGCCACGGCCTGGCGCTCTTCGCGGTCGAAGAGATCGTCCTGATAGAGCACCACGAAATTCTCTGGCAACTCGGGCTCAGCCTCCTCGCAGCCGCTGGCACCGGAAGGCTCGACCGTGGTGGTATCCGTGGGCAAGCTCGACATGAGCGCAATGTGGGTCCGCGCCAGGTAGTCCTCCCCGCCGGGCTCAGAAGCTTTCTGTGCCTTCTTGTAATCCTTAGAAATCGCCCGCGCCTCACCGGGATTGAGGATATTAAGGAACGCGCCGGTGCAGCCCACATAGAAATTGCCGCCCGGGTTCATGGAACGCCCGCCCTTGGTCTCTTGGAAGATGTCTTCCTTCACAATGGACGCCTCGCGGCCCTGACCCATCAGCTCCTGGCGGTAGATCTCTGCAAGGACCAGCTGGTCGGTCTCATTGGTATCCACCAAGATGCCGATGGGCTCGCTCTGGGAGCTCTTAGCAAAGGGGTTGGTATCGAACTGGGAAGAGCAGCCGGTAAGCAGCGTTGCGGACAGCACCACACCGGCAATGGCGCGGGCGGGGCGGGCAAAGCTGCGCATAGCGATACTCTTCTCCTTTTAGTTAGCGGCACGTGAGCGTCTAGCTGATTCTACACCGAGGGTGTGTTTACCTCCTGTTGCGGCGTGACTAAGATGGCAAGGGTTATGTCTAGCGTTATTACTGAATCCGCCGTACGCGAGGCACTCTCCCGCGTCGAAGACCCCGAAATCGGCCGCCCCATCACCGAGCTCAACATGGTGAAGTCCGTTACCGTCACCGGTAATGACGTGGCCGTGGAAATTTACCTCACCATCGCTGGCTGCCCCATGAAGTCCACCATCGAGTCCAATACCCGCGCTGCGGTAGAGGATATCAAGGGCGTTGGAAACGTCACGGTGACGATGGAAGCCATGAGCGATGAGCAGCGTCGCGAGCTCAAGAAGAAGCTCCGCGGCGGCCAGGCCGAGCCGGAAATCCCATTTGCAAAGCCGGATTCCACCACTCGCGTTTTCGCGGTGGCCTCCGGTAAGGGCGGCGTGGGCAAGTCCTCCATGACCGTAAACCTTGCCGCAGCGCTGGTCCAGAAGGGCCTCAAGGTTGGCATTGTGGACGCCGATATTTACGGCCACTCCGTGCCTAACCTCTTGGGATGCACCGACGGTCCGACGGTGCTCGATGATGAGATGCTGCTGCCGCCGATTTCTCATGGCATTAAGCACATTTCCATCGGGCAGTTTGTGGAGGGCAATGCCCCAGTGGTCTGGCGCGGGCCCATGCTCCACCGCGCTCTGCAGCAATTCCTGGCTGACGTTTTTTGGGGCGACCTCGACGTCCTACTCTTGGATCTGCCACCGGGCACCGGCGACGTCGCCCTCTCCGTAGCCCAGCTCATTCCCAATGCAGAGCTACTCATTGTCACCACCCCGCAGGCCGCTGCGGCAGAGGTGGCAGAGCGCGCCGGATCCATCTCCCAGCAGACCCGCCAGCGCGTGGCCGGCGTAATTGAAAACATGGGAGCCATGGTGATGCCGGATGGCTCCACCATGGATGTCTTTGGTTCCGGCGGCGGACAGATTGTGGCCGATCGCCTAGGCGTCATCTTGGGCCACGAGGTGCCGCTGCTGGCATCCGTGCCGCTGGATCCCACTTTGCGCAGCGGTGGCGATGCCGGCACGCCGATTGTTCTCGATTCCCCCGAGTCCCCCGCCGCCCAACAGATTCAGGCGGTGGCCGATAAGCTGGCCATCCGCTCCGATTCCCTGGTGGGCAAAAACCTCAACCTAGGCGTGAACTAACCCCCCTAGGTTACATCGCCCCACAAGCCGCCGCCGGTGGATTCTTCCCCACTGCGTGGCGGCTTTTTCTCGGGCGCGGGCTGCTCCGTCGACTGGGAATCTTGGGGGCGTTGCTGGGGCTCTGGCTGCGGCTGCTCGGCATAGATCTGGGAGTAGTCGAAGCTCGGGCGCTGCTGCTGCGGTTGGGACTGCGGCTGTTGCTCCGGCTCCTGTGGCGCGGTAGCGGTCTTGACGTTTTCTGCCATTTTCTTGGGGTTGAAATCGTCCCAGGCGGAATCGTCGCCGTCGAAAAGCGCCTTAGTAATTGCACCCTTAGGGCCTAGGCGCGTCCACTGGGCAGCTTGGGTGAGCGGGCCGCGGATGTCATCGAATTCCGAGGTAATCGAGCCCATCTCGCCGTTGAGTTCCGCCTTGGCGTTATTGATAGCCTTGCGCGCCGCGTAGATGGCCGCGCGCACATCCTTAATCACCTCGGGCATGCGCTCCGGGCCGATGACGATGATGCCCAAGAGTACGATGACGAAAATCTCGGGCCAACCAATGGAAGAAAACACGGTTAAATACTAGTCCCTCACTCTTAGCCGCGCTGATTGTGCTTGATTGCGCGAACCACCATCTCCACCTTGTCCAAGAAATCCTGCTGCGGCCGGTACACAGGCGTTGCAGCATCCGGCCCGGGAGCAACCTCTTCGGTGGCAATGCCCGCGAGCTTTGCCAGCAGGGATTGCGGTGCCTTGACCTTCGCGGAATCCGCGCAGTGGCGAACCCACTCTGAGGCATGGCGCTGCTGGTGCACATCCGCGCGGCACTCGGCGCAGTGCACCAAATGGATGCGCACACGGTGCATGAATTTCGGTTCCATCTCCCCATCTACGAAGGCAACGACAGCCTCAGGGCCAAGGTGCCCGATGGTATCGCTGCGCCGAGCCTTGGCTTTCGCCTTATCGCGAGCCTTGGCCTGGGCAGTATCGAATCCGCCGCGCACGCCCAGCATGGACACGGGCCGGCGTCCTCGCAGCGAGTCCATCGACACCCTCCTCCACTAGTTGCTTGGCCTTCAGTGACACGGAAAGTCCCCGCCGGCAGCGGGGACTATGCAGTTTCTTTAAAGTTTAGCGCGCGGTGATTAAACGCGTGCGCAGCAGCATGCGGGTTTCCGCATTGGTTTGTGCTTCCTTTTCGAGTGCCGCACGCAGCTGCGAGCGACCACGGTGGATGCGAGAGCGCACCGTACCCATCTTGACGCCTAGGGTTTCTGCAATTTCGTCATAGCTCATGCCAACCACATCACACAGCACCACGGCCACGCGGAAATCGGGAGCCAGACCATCGAGCGCAGACTGCAGCGCCGGGTCCAAGTTGGCCACAGTATAGGCCTGCTCCGGGGTCATATCCGTGCCGGGCACGCGCTCATAATCCTCCGGCAGGGCCTCCATGCGGATCTTGGAGCGGTGGCGAACCATATCCAAGAAGAGGTTGGTGGTAATGCGGTGCAGCCAGCCTTCAAACGTACCGGCCTGGTATTTATCCAGGGAGCGGAAGACGCGCATGAAGGTTTCCTGGGTGAGATCCTCTGCATCGTGCTGATTACCAGAGAGTCGGTACGCCAAGCGATAAACGCCATCGGCGTGTTCGGCCACGAGATCACCCCAAGCGGGCATGTCGGCTTCGCCGGCATCGAACGCCGCGGTACCGGTCAACGCCGCCTCAGGGGTGGCGGGCTGAAGGGATTCGGCATCGCGCTTCGTTGTTGTCATGCATGTCATCTTTCTATACTTCAAAGTGAAACTCCAGCCACAGTGCTGATAATTTCCTGTGAGTCCGTCACATTATCCCCACCTACCACAACCTTGCTGGCTAGGCGCGTTTTTACCACATTTGCGAACACTTTTCCCTAAGGTTTATTACGTGACTACTACCGCATATGAAGCACTGCGTTCTTATATCGAGACCACCAGCGAGCCCTCCGCGGCCCTGCGTGGCGCGCGCGACCACGCCGATGAGTACGGTCTGCCCGTTCCAGATGAATCAACGGGCCAGCTGCTCACCACGCTGACGGCCGCCTCGTCCGGTTCTACCGAACGCCCCCAGTCCGTGGCGATCACCCCGGCCGCTAATGTAGTAGGCCTCTACCTGCTTGCCGGCATGCCCGATAATGGCATTTTGACCTGCATCGACCCCGAGGCTGAGCACCAGCGCAGCGCCAAGACCGCCTTCCGCGAGGCGGGCTATGCATCTTCACGCGGCCGCTTCCTGCCGTCTCGCCCACTCGAGGTCATGGGCCGCCTGGCTAATGATGCCTACCAGGTCATCTACGCCGACGTCGCCGCGCTCGAGCTCCCCGCCATCATCAAGGCCGCGTGGCCACTGCTGCACCAAGGCGGCACCCTGGTCTTGGCCAATTCTTTGCTCGATGGCACGCTTGCCGACGTCTCCCGGACCGACCGCGACACCGCCGCCGCCCGCGAAGCAGACGAGTACCTGCGCGAGCTCGAGGGCGCGAACGTCACCCGCTTGCCGTTGGGGTCCGGACTCACCCTCGTAACGAAGCTCTAGACCTTCTGGTTTTTGCCGACGACAACCACGCCGCCGTCAGAAACCTTGAAGCGCTCCTCATCGCGCTCGCGGTCCACGCCGATAATTGCGCCATCGCTGACGACGACGTTCTTATCGAGGATCGCGCGGCGCACCACCGCACCACGGCCGATGCGCACGCCCGGCAGGATGACCGATCCTTCGACCGTGGCGCCATCGGCCACGTGGACATCAGACGCCAGCACGGAATTGCGCACCGTGCCGCCAGAGACGATGCAGCCCGGCGCCACCATCGAAGACTGCGCGATGCCATTTTGCACGAACTTCGCCGGAGGGAAATTGGAGTCATCCGTGGAGTGAATCGGCCAATTCCGGTTATAGAGGTTAAAGATCGGATGCACCGAAATCATGTCCATGTGCGCTTCATAGAAGGAATCAATGGTTCCCACGTCGCGCCAGTAGCCGTGATCGCGCTCGGTAGACCCCGGCACCTCATTGGCCATGAAGTCATAAACATGCGCCTGCCCACGCTCCACAAAGTACGGGATAATATCGCCGCCCATATCGTGGGCCGAGTCCTCGTTCTTTTCGTCCTCCAAGAGGGCGTCAATAAGCGCCTGCGCCGTAAAGACATAGTTGCCCATCGAGGCATAGCTCATATTCGGATCATCCGGCGTAGCCGGTGGGTCCGCAGGCTTTTCCACGAACTCCGTGATGGTTCCCATGCCATCGGCCTGGATGCATCCGAACGCCGTTGCCTCCGAGCGCGGCACGCGAATGCCGGCCACCGAGCAATCCAGCCCCGTGGCAATGTGCTCTTCTACCATCTGCGCCGGATCCATGCGATAGACATGGTCTGCGCCGAAGACGATGACGTAGTCCGGATTCTCGTCATAGATGAGGTTAAGCGACTGCACAATGGCATCCGCGGAGCCGTTGTACCACCGCTTGCCGCGGCGCTGCTGGGCAGGCACCGAGGCAATGTACTGCGGCGTCGGCCCTGCTAAGTTCCACGCCTGGGAAATGTGGCGGTCCAGGGAGTGGGACTTGTACTGGGTCAGCACCGCAATCTTGAGGAAACCGGCGTTGACCAGATTGGACAGGACAAAGTCAATGAGGCGGTAGGAACCGCCAAAAGGCACGGCGGGTTTAGCGCGGTCTTCGGTCAGGGGAAAAAGACGCTTTCCCTCGCCGCCGGCGAGGACGATGGCTAGGACATTTGGCAGGCTTCTCACGTTTCCAAACCTAACCGCAAATCCCACATTTCGCAGCAGATATATGCACATTTCTACCCCCATCCCGTATTTCTGCACGCGGCACCAGAGATACGTATTCTGGGTGGGCATGAGAGCCGGAATCTTTTCCAAAGAATACCCGCCGGAAATCTACGGCGGGGCCGGAGTTCACGTAGCTGAACTCACCCGTTTTATGCGCGATATCATCGATGTCTCCGTGCACTGCATGGGCTCCCCGCGCGAAGAAGAAGACGTATTTGTCCACGGCGTGGACCCCGCACTTGAGGGTGCTAATGGCGCGCTTAAGACTTTGTCCACTGGGCTTCGCATGGCCGATGCCGCCTCCGATATCGACATCGCCCATTCCCACACGTGGTACACGGGTCTTGCCGGCCACCTCTCCGCCCAGCTCTACGATATTCCGCATGTGGTCACCGCCCACTCGCTGGAGCCGCACCGCCCGTGGAAGCGCGAGCAGCTCGGCGGCGGCTATGACGTTTCCTCGTGGTCCGAGAAGAACGCCATGGAATATGCCGACGCCGTCATCGCCGTCTCCGCCGGCATGAAGGACTCCATCCTTGATGCTTACCCACGGATCGACGCCTCCAAGGTCCACGTTGTCCTCAACGGCATCGACACCGAGCTGTGGCAGCCACGAGAGGGAGATGTGTTGGACAAGCTGGGCGTCGATAAGCAACGCCCCATCGTTGCCTTCGTCGGCCGCATTACCCGGCAAAAAGGCGTGAAGCACCTGTTGCAGGCGGCGCAGAAATTCGATCCGGATATCCAGCTGGTGCTGTGTGCCGGCGCGCCCGATACGCCCGAAATCGCGGCGGAGACCGAGGCGCTGGTGGATGAGCTGCGCGCCCAGCGCGATGGTATTTTCTGGGTCAAGGACATGCTCCCGCGCAACGAGGTCCAGCAGATTTACTCCGGTGCGGATGTGTTTGTTTGCCCGTCCATCTACGAGCCGCTCGGCATCGTCAACCTGGAAGCTATGGCCTGCGGCACGGCCGTTGTCGCCTCCAACGTAGGCGGCATTCCGGAGGTTGTGGTCGATGGCGAGACCGGTGTGCTGGTGCCATACGACGCCGCCGCTACCGCCGCCTTCGAAGCCGACCTCGCCGCCGCCGTCAATGACCTCGCCGTCGATAAAGAGCGCGCCGCCAATTTTGGCCGCGCCGGCCGCGAGCGCGCCATCCGCGATTTCTCTTGGGCTACCATTGCCGCCCAGACCGTCGATATCTACCGCAGCTTGATTTAAGGAAGGATAGCCGTGACAACTCACCGCCCCGAACTGCATTTTGTCCCCGAAGACGGCGTCCTCGACGCCCCCGCTGGTATCCTGCGCGACGGCGATACCTGGCACCTGTTCTACCAGTACCGCCCCACCGCGGACTCCCCTGCCCGCTGGGGACACACCTACTCCGAAGAGTCTCCCTTTGACTGGTTGGACTGCGACGATGTCCTCGCCCCCGTTGGCGGCGAGCTCTCCCTGCGCGCAGGTTCCGTAGCCCAAGGCCCGGACGATATCCACCTCTACTTCACCTCCGTGACCGCCGCCGGTATCGCCGTTCACCTCGCCCGCTACGCCGACGTGGACGAAATCTGCGAGGTCTCCGATGACCCCCAGGCCCTCGACCCCAATGTCGTTCGTTTTGGCGAGGTCGTAGGCAATACCCGCAACTTCGATCACTTCCGCTCCCCCTCCGTGGTGCCCGATTGGGCCTCCGAGGACCGCGATGACGGCCACGACGGTTGGCTCATGCTCGCGCTCACCGGCCACTCCGACGCCCCGGTTCCCGTCATCCTCGAATCTGCCGATGGCGTGTCTTGGCAGCTGCGCGGCAGCCTCAAGTTCGACGGCGACCCTGGCTTCCTCGAAGGCGAGGTCCCCGCTACCTCGCCCATCCCGCCGGTCGTCTCCCCGCGCTTGGTCCGCCTGCGCGATGAGGTCGACGGCAATATCTACGACGTCCTCTTCGTCACCCTAGAGCGCGGCGGCCGCGACGTCTCCGGCTACCTCGTCGGCCGGCTGGAGGGCACTACTTTTACCGTGGTCTCCGGCTTCCGCCGCGTAGACTTCGGCCACGACTTCTCCCGTCCGCGCAATACCAATACGACCACCGGCACTCTCACCCCAGAGCAGCGCTACGAGCGCGCCGTCATCGTTGGTCTCCTCAACGGCAACGGCCGCGGCGACGACGCCACCAAGCACGCCTCCTGGGAGGCCGAAGGCTGGGCCAATGCCCTGTCCCTGCCCCGCCGAGTCACCCTCGAGGGCGGCGTCCTCTACCAAGCCCCCGCCCGCGGCCTGCCCGATGCCGTCAAGCTCTCCGATTACGCCCGTTCCTGGACCGGCGTCATGGAGGTCCCGTCCGGTTCCTGCGTAACGGTCACACTTCTCGACGGCGCCGGTGACCCCGCCGCCACCATCTGCCACTCCGGCGATGACATCAGCCTCGATCGCTCCATGAACAAGGCCTTCGACCACTGTTTCGCCGATTCCGAACCCGCCACCGCCACGCTTGCCGAAGGCGACTCCGATACCCTCACCATCATCCAAGACGGCTCCACGGTCGAGGTTTTCGTCGACGGCGGTCTCATCGCCATGGCCTCCCGCGTCTACTTCGAAGGCGGCTGCTCCGGCCTGCGGGTCGAGACCTCCGGTGAGGCCGTCATCGAGCAGGACTGGCAGCGCTCCGGCTCCAAGCTCTAACCCCAGCTCTCAGCGCCGCCTCACCCGGCCCGTCCCTCCTCACCCCGCCCTTCGCGCTCACCAGCGCAGCCGCCCAGCGCGGTTCCGCCTCTCCTGGTGAGCCGCAAGGGCGGGATTGCGCGTTTTCGGCCTCACTCCGCTGGGCCGCGTCTCCCCTCGCTCCCTCACACGCGCCCTTCGCGCTCACGGGGAAAAGCTGGGGCGTCGGCAAGCGTGTGCCGGTGAGCGGCAAGGGCAGAAACCTCCCCTCGCGCTCACTGGGGAGACGAAAGAACCGCCCCACGCGCTGCCGGTGAGCGCGAAGGGCGGTGGAGGTGGCTGGGGCCGGCCGAGAGCTAGACGGCGCGGAGGCGATCCAAGCGGGCGCGGGCGGTGACCGTGAGCGTCGGGGGCAGTGCGGCCATGCGCTCGGCGAGTTCGCCGGCGCTGATGTGGCGCGCGGACGGGCTCATGCCGACCTGAGCGGCGACGGAGGCCTTATCAAGCTCGATGGGGAACGAGATATCGACCGGGTCCGCCGCCTGCTCGAGGAAGCCCTCGGCCTGCTCATACATGCGCTCGACTTTGCCCTCTTCAACGCCGAGGATGCCGAGCGGCTCGCGCAGCTCATCCAGGTGTCCGGCGCCCGGGGTCAAGACGATGACCTGGCCACCCGGGGCGAGCACGCGTTGGAACTCGGCGGGATTGCGCGGGGCGAAGACGACGGAGATTGCGTTGACGGACTCATCCCGGATGGGCAGGCGCTCCCACACATCGGCCACGACGGCACCGACGCGCGAGTGGCACTTAGCCAAGTGCTTCGCGGCGTGCGGGGAAATGTCGAGGCCGACGCCGCGGGCCTCCGCGATGGAGTCCAGAGTATGCGCCAGGTAGTAGCCGGTGCCGGCACCCACCTCGAGGAGGGAGGCGGGCGTGGACTCGGCCAAGGAGGCGGAATCCAGTGCGTCCTGAACGGCCCCGGTTACCGCCTCGACGAAGGGCGCGAAGTGGCCCATGGCCAAATAGGTCTCGCGGGCGTTGACCATATCCATGTCATCGCCCTTGTGCTTGAGTCCGGCGCCGGTTGCCAGGGTGACGTAGCCCTGCTTGGCCACATCAAAAGAGTGGCCGGATTCCGAAACGAGGCGAGAGAAATCATCGGCACCAGAAAGCGCGGTGCCATCGTTGGGATCGGCCAGAATGTCGACGATATGAGAAAGCATGTACCTAGACTAGCTAGAAACCTCGGTCAACAGGGAACCGAGCTCGGCGGCCTCGTCCTTGCTCAGCTCGATGACGATGCGACCGCCGCCATCCGAGGGGATACGCATGACAATTTTGCGGGACTCCTCTACTGCTTCCATTTCTCCGCCCGTGGTGCGCGGCTTCATTGCTGCCATAGTGAGTCTCCTTTAGTTAACTTCTTTTCTTTCCAGCTTAGACCTTTTCTGCGCGGAAGATAGTTGTTCCTCCAGTTGCGTGAGGAGATCGTCCACCTGATCCTGGCGGTATCCACGGGGAACTACTTCGAATTTCACCTGGTCAAGGCGGCCTTCGCGGAGTGCGGCGCGGTTATTTTCGCGCACCTTCTGCGGCTCGTCGAGCGGGTGCATGACCTCGCCGCGGCCAAAGATGGAGCCCCAAACCCAGGTGCCGATGACGGTCAGGGCTATAAGGACGAGGAGGAGCATAATCCAAGACAGCATGGCTTAAACCTTACCTTTTAGCGGCGGGCGTTGAGCAACGGGCGCGATGACCCCGGCGCGGGCGAGCAGCGTGCGCGCGACTACCTCTGCCATCGGTGCCAGCTCGTGCAGCGGCCGGTTGCGGTGTACCCGCGTGCCCAGGTCTACCTGTGCGATTGTGCCCCGCTTGCCGACGTCCACCATTAGCCCCGCTTCCACCCCATAGCCCTCCACGAAGGGCAGTTCTAGGGCGGTGGCGCGGCGTAGGGCGTATTCGCCTCCGAGGGGCTGATCAATGTGGGCGAGCTCGGGAAAGAACTGCTTGATGAGCGGCTTGGCAGTCAGTTCAGTCACGCGGCCGCCGCCGGTGGGCTGGCCGTTGAGGCTGCGGCGGTAGCGGGCTTTGACCATCTCCACCGCTGGGTCGGCGAAGGGCGCGACCAAGGCCGAGACCATGCCGGGTGCGGCGGATTCAAGGTCAGCGTCGACAAACACGACGATGTCTCCCTTCGCCGCGGCAACCCCGCGCCAGAGGGATTCGCCCTTCCCGGGGCGCGGTTCCTCTGGAAGGATATCGCGCCAATTGTGCACGTCCGCTCCGGCGGCGGCAGCGCGGGAGGCGGTGGCGTCGGTGGAGTCGGCGTCGATGACAAGCACCTCAAACGGTTCATCGGCCAGGCAGGCGCGCACGACGTCCGCGACGGTGCCCTCCTCGTTGAGCGCTGGAATGATTACGGAGACACTCATGCAAGGCCTCGCGTGGTTGCTAGCGGGGCGACCTCGCCTTGGATGGCGGCGGTCATGCGGATGACATCGGCGGTCTCGGCCACCTCGTGCACGCGAAAGGCGGCCACGCCGCGGGCCGCGGACCACGCGGTGGCGGCCAGGGTGCCGGCTACGCGCTCGCCTACCCCGCGGTCGAGCGTCTCGCCCACGAAGTCTTTATTGGATAGCGCCATGAGCACCGGCCACCCGGTGGCCACGACCTCGTCGATACGCCGCAGGAGCTCGAGCCCGTGGAAGGTATTCTTGCCAAAGTCATGCGTCGGGTCGATGAAGGTCAGTTCCTCCGGGCAGCCGAGGGAGGCGGCGCGCTCGGCCAGTTGGGTGGTTTCCGCGATGACATCGGCCACCACGTCGTCGAAGTGGACGCGATGCGGCCGGGTGCGCGGGGTGATGCCGCCGGTGTGCGAACACACGTATCCCACGCGGTGGTGGCCGGCGACCTCGATGAGCTCGGGGTCCCAACCGGCCCAGGTGTCATTGACCAGGCCGGCGCCGGCTGCGATGGCGGCCTCAGCCACCTCGCTGCGCCAGGTATCGACGGAGATGAGTACATCCGGGTGGCGCTCGTGCACCTTCTCGATGGTCGGCACCACGCGGTCGATTTCCTCCGCCGCGTCCACGGCCTTGCCGGGGCCAGCCTTCACGCCGCCAATATCGACGATCGACGCACCGGCCGCGATCACCTCATCACAACGGCGCAGCGCCGGGTCAAGGTCAAAGGTTGCGCCCTTGTCATAGAAGGAATCCGGGGTGCGATTGACAATCGCCATCACGCGCGCGAGGCTCAACGCGGCTCCCTGATGCGCTT
The DNA here is from genome assembly GCF_030216265.1 of Corynebacterium sp. UMB0012. NCBI lineage: Bacteria > Bacillati > Actinomycetota > Actinomycetes > Mycobacteriales > Corynebacteriaceae > Corynebacterium > Corynebacterium sp. UMB0012. The sequence continues at coordinate 65,891 of NZ_JASOKQ010000001.1, read as the reverse complement.
ATCGCTCATGACTTGGTGGCGTTGGATGATGTGGGAGAGGGCCTCATCGGGGTCGTCGGTAAGCAGGAAAAGCTCCCGGTCGCCCTCGTTGATATAGCCGCTGGCCGCGAGCGTGTTGTCCATCCACTCCAGCAAGCCGGACCAGTACTCGGTGCCCATGAGCACGATAGGGTAATTGGTTACCTTGCCGGTCTGGACCATGCACATGACCTCGAAGAACTCATCCATCGTGCCCATGCCACCAGGCAGGCAAATGAAGGCCTGCGAGTACTTCAAGAACATAGTCTTGCGGGCAAAGAAGTAGCGGAAATTCAGGCCCAGATCCACATACTCATTAAGCCCCTGCTCGTGGGGAAGCTCGATGCCCAGGCCCACGGAGAGCCCGCCGGCCTCGTGGGCGCCGCGGTTGGCTGCCTCCATGATGCCGGGGCCGCCACCGGTGATGACGGCATAGGAGTGCTCGGCCAGCTTGCGGCCGACCTCGATGCCCAGCTGGTAGCTCGCATCCTCCGGCGTGGTGCGCGCGGAGCCGAAGACGGTAACGGCCTTCGGCAACTTGGAAAGCGCATCGAAGCCAGCGACGAACTCGCCTTGGATGCGCAGGACGCGCCACGGATCGGCGTGCTGCCACTCATGGTCCGCGCCAGACTCCAAGAGGCGCTGGTCAAAGGTGGAGGCCTGTTCGCCTTCGGTGCGCAGCAACATCGGGCCGCGCAGGGTGCGCATCTGCTCAGGGGTCATGGTCTATCCCTTCAGGTAGTTCACGAGGGCGGTGGATACTTCGGTGATCTGCGCGGTGGGGACCTGCTCGTCCTTCTTATGCGCGAACCCGGGGTCGCCGGCGCCGAAGTTTACGGCCGGGGTGCCCATTTCAGAGAAGCGGGCGACGTCGGTCCAGCCGTACTTGGCGCGGACGTTGCCCCCGACGGCGTCGATAAGAGCCTTGGCCGCTGGCTGGCCCAAACCGGGCTGGGCGGCCGGGGCGATGTCATCGATCTCGATGGTGACGTCCTCTTCCTCGCCGATGATGGACTTCATGTAGTCCAGCGCCTCCTCGCTCGTGCGGTCCGGCGCGAAGCGGAAGTTTACAAACATCCACGCCTCATCCGGCAGCGTATTGGTGGCCACGCCGGACTCGAGGTGGACGATGTTGAGGCCCTCGCGGTAGGTGCAGCCATCAATGGTGACATCGCGGGACTCATAGGCGGCGATGCGGCTCATAATGGGCGCGAGCTTGTGCGCTGCGTTGGAGCCGAGCCAGGCGCGGGCCGAGTGCGCGCGGGTGCCGTGGGCGGTAACGCGCAGGCGGATGGAACCCTGACAGCCGGCCTCCACCATGGCACCGGAGGGCTCGCCCAGCAGCGCGAAGTCGCCCTCGAGCCACTCCGGGTGGTCTTTTTGCAGGTGGCCCAAACCATTAAATTCAGTAGCCACCTCTTCCCCCTCGTAGGCGATGACGGTGAGGTCATGCTTGAGCTCGTCCGCTTCGTGCAGCTGGGCAAAGGCATTGAGGTAGACGGCCATGCCGGACTTCATGTCCACAGTGCCGCAGCCCCACATAATCTCTACCCCGTCTTCAGAGGTTTCCATGTGATGCGGTACATTTTCTGCCAACGGAACGGTATCGATGTGGCCGGCGAGCACCACGCGGGAATCTAGTCCGCGGTTCGTGCGGGCGCACACGGTATTTCCGTAGCGGGCAACCTCGACGTCCAAACCGCGCAGCGCTTCTTCGATGGCGTCTGCGATGGCCTCCTCATGGTGGGAGGGGCTCGGAATATCCACGAGCGCCTTGGTCAGTTCGATGGGGTCTGCATATAGATCTAAAGTCACAAAGCGCCATGCTAGCGCTCCGCGCAGCTCACCGCATTGTGTAAAGTTCACTTCACTGCAAATAATTCGTCCTCCCTAAGGTGATAACAATGGCCGAAGCCACTCAATTGAAATCCCGTCATCTCACGATGATGGGCCTTGGCTCTGCCGTAGGCGCCGGTCTCTTCCTCGGCGTAGGCCTCGGCATCCAGATTTCCGGCACCTCCGTGCTCATCTCCTATGCCGTGGCCGGTGCGCTCATCGCACTGGTGATGTGGATGCTCGGTGAGATGGCCGCCGCCCGCCCCTCTTTGGGGTCATTTTCTACCTACGCCGGCCAGGCCTTCGGTCACTGGGCGCGCTTTACCATGGGGTGGATTTACTGGTTCATGCTGATCATGGTCATGGGTGCCGAAATCACCGGCGCGGCCGCCATCATTTCCAACTGGTTCGATATTGCCCCGTGGATTCCAGCGTTTATTGCTGTGGCCTTCTTCGCGGTGGTCAACTTCGCGGCCGTGGGCGGTTTTGGTGAGTTCGAGTTCTGGTTCGCCATCATCAAGGTCGGAGTCATCGTCGCCTTCCTCGTCATCGGCGCACTTATGGCGCTGGGCATCCTGCCGGGCATGGATGTCTCCTTGGCCGGTAGCAACTTCACCGATAATTTTCTGCCCAATGGCATGCCTGGATTCGCCGCCGGATTGCTGGCCGTCGCCTTTGCCTTTGGCGGCATCGAACTGGTGACCATCGCGGCGGCCGAGTCCGAGGATCCGGCGCACAACGTCGCCACCGCGGTGCGCGCCATCATCGTGCGCATCATGATTTTCTACATCGGCTCCATCGTGGTGATCACCATGGCACTGCCGTTTAGCTCCATCCAGGACGCCGATGTCGCAGCCGATTCCCCCTTCACCCTAGTGCTCGCGGCCGCCAAGATTCCCTTCGCGGCCGGCTTCATGGAAGCGATTATCGCCCTAGCACTGCTGTCTGCCTTCAACGCGCAGATTTACGCCACCTCTCGCTTGGTCTTTGATATGGCCAAGGACCACTGCGCCCCGGGATTCTTCCTCAAGCAAAACCGCGCCGGATCCCCCATCAACGCAGTCATGTTGTCCATGGTCTTCGCCTTCGCTTCGGTGGGCCTGCAGTTCTGGAACCCGCCGGGGCTTCTGGCATTCCTCTTCAACGCGGTCGGAGGGTGCTTGCTAGTCATCTGGGCCTTCATCGTCGCGTCCTTTATCAAGTTGCACCCCGTGCTGCGCAAGAACGGCGAGCTGACCGAGATCCACGTACCCGGCTTCCCCTGGCTTCCGTGGGTTACGGCCGCCGCCCTGGCCGGACTGACCCTGCTGATGCTCTTTGATCCGGCCGCGCGCAACCAGGTCATCTCGGTGCTCATCCTGGCTGCGGTGCTCGTTATCTTGTCCTTTGTGCTTCCCACCGGCCAGCGCGCGGGGGCGCGGAAGTAGTTGCTAAGCTAGCGGGCATGACTTCTGCATCCGCACGCGGCCTAGCAACCATTACCCATGACGGCACCGTCTTGGACGTATGGTTTCCGGCCGTACACACCGATAAGAACGTAGAGACCACCGAAACCAAGCGCTTGGAGGAGGTTCCCCAGCAGTTCTCCGCGCTGGCGGGCCCGGACGAGGAGCGTGGCGTGGCCCGCGTTGCCGTTGAGACCTCCATCAAGGATCTGGATGACGCCCCCGTCGATACCTACGATGCTTACCTGCGCTTGCACCTCCTGTCCCACCGCGCGGTCAAGCCGCACGGCCTGAATATGGATGGCATCTTCGGCCACCTCAATAATGTGGTCTGGACCAACTACGGTCCGTGCGCCGTATCCGATTTCCAGATGGTGCGCGGCCGCTTGGCCTCCCGCGGCCCGGTCGTTGTCTACTCCGTGGACAAATTCCCCCGCATGGTGGACTACGTTGTGCCGTCCGGCGTCCGCATTGGTGACGCAGACCGCGTGCGTCTGGGTGCCCACCTGGCTGAGGGCACTACCGTTATGCACGAGGGCTTCGTCAACTTCAACGCCGGCACCCTGGGTGCCTCCATGGTGGAGGGCCGCATCTCCGCGGGCGTCGTCGTGGGCGATGGCTCCGATATCGGCGGCGGCGCGTCCATCATGGGCACCCTATCCGGCGGCGGCAAGGAGGTCATTTCCATTGGCGAGCGGTGCCTCCTCGGCGCCAACTCCGGCATTGGCATTTCGCTTGGCGACGACGCCGTGGTCGAAGCCGGCCTCTACGTCACCGCCGGCACCAAGGTAACCGTCTTTGGCAAGGTCGCGGAAGCACTGGGCGTCGACAATGGCGAGAACGTCAAGGGTTCTCAGCTCTCCGGCGCCTCCGGCATGCTGCTGCGCCGCAACTCCGTCTCCGGTGCGGTTGAGGCCGTGGAGTGGAAGGCCGAGGCCGTCGCGCTTAACGACGAGCTGCACAAGAATTAACACCCCCGATTCCTATAGCCCAATCGGGCAAAATAAGATGGAGGGGTGACTGATAACTCCTCCACCCTCGGTTCTGGCCTGAAGGTCCGCCACCTGACGATGATGGGGCTAGGCTCCACCATCGGTGCCGGACTTTTCTTGGGCACCGGCGTCGGCATTTCCGCCGCCGGCCCCGCCGTGCTCCTCGCCTACGTCATCGCTGGCTTTCTGGCCATTTTGGTGATGCAGATGCTGGGCGAGATGGGCACCGTTATCCCCGCCTCCGGCTCCTTTTCCGAATACGCCGAACACGGCATCGGCCGCTGGGCGGGCTTTACCCAGGGCTGGATCTATTGGCTAGCCACCGTCGCCGTGCTCGGCGCCGAAATCACCGGCGCGGCCGGCTTCATTGGCTCTTGGTTCAACGTCTCGCCGTGGATCCCCGCCGCCATGTGCGTGGTCCTCTTCGGCGTCGTCAACCTGCTGCGCGTGCGCAGCTTCGGCGAATTCGAGTACTGGTTCGCCCTCATCAAGGTCGTTGTCATCGTGGCCTTCCTCATCATCGGCGCGCTGCTCATCCTGGGTCTCCTGCCCGGCCATTCCTTCATCGGCACCTCCGTCTTCCTAGAGGACGGCTTTATGCCCAACGGTCTCGGCGGCGTCGCGGCCGGCCTGCTCGCAGTAGCCTTCGCCTTCGGCGGCATCGAGGTGGTGGCCATCGCTTCTGCCGAATCCGAAGACCCCGAAAAATCCCTAGTCAACGCCGTGCGCTCCACCATCTTGCGCATTTCCGTGTTCTACCTGGGCTCCGTCCTCGTCATCACGTTCCTCCTGCCCTATTCCATCCTGGGCGGCGCCTCCACGGCCGCAGAATCGCCCTTCACCATGGTTCTCGAGCGCGCCGGCATCCCGGGCGCGGCCGGCATCATGGAAGTCGTCATCGTCCTCGCGCTACTGTCCGCCTTCAACTCGCAGATTTACGCCTCTTCCCGCATGATGCATTCGCTTGCCTCCCGCGGCGAGGCCCCGCGCATCTTCACCACCACCAATAAGGACGGCGTTCCCACTACCGCCATCGGCCTGTCCGTCCTCCTCTCGGCCGTCATGGTGGTGCTCAACTACGCCGATACCGGCTGGCTGCTCACCTTTATGCTCAACGCCGCCGGCGCCTCCCTGCTCATCGTCTGGGTCTTCATCGCCGTCAGCCAACTGCGCCTGCGCCGCCAGCTCGAGGCCCTCCATCCCCTCCCCATCCGCATGTGGGCCTTCCCCTACCTCACCTGGTTCGCCCTCGCCCTCTTTGCGGCCATCGCGGTGCTCATGCTTACCGACGCCACCGCCCGCACCCAACTCCTCTCCGCCGCGACCATGTTCGTGGTGCTCGCCATCGCCGGTGTCATCAATTCCAAGGTTCGCGGCATCAACCCGACCTCGACGCTGCCCCTCACCTAGCCCCTCGGCCACTCCCCGCCCTTCGCGCTCACCGGCGCGAGGCTGGGTCTCTCTTTTCGCCCCCTCGTGAGCGCCAAGGGCGAGCTTTCCCACGCCCCTCCCGCCGCGCTCACGGGGAGCACAAATCAGGGCAGCCCGGGGCCGCCGGTGAGCGCGAAGGGCAGTTATCCACAGCCATCCGGACCACGCAGCAGAAAATCGCCCCCGAACCCCGGGTTATCCACAGGATGCCGCGACGCGCATAGCTCCAGCCCAACACGACCGCTTAGGTTAAGTCCCATGGGGGAATGGACTACCGCGGAACTGCGCGGGCAAGGTTTGAGCAAGGATGCAATTCGTCGCAAGGTGCGCGAGGGGAAGCTCTATCGCGTGCATCGGGGGATTTATACCGATGAATGGACGCCCTGGGCGGTGGCGCGGGCTCTGGCGCATGGGCTCAGCCGTATCCATTTCACGGGAAAGACAGCGCAGGAGATTTACCTCGACCGGCAGCTGACGTTTCCTCTGGAAGCAGAGGGACCGCGCACTCTGAAGGGTAAGAACTTTCGCGTTTCGCACTCGCGACTTCGGGCTACACACAAGGTCAACGGCCTTCCGGTGGTGCAACCGTTGTGGGCCGCGCGAAGGATTTCGCGTGCGTGCGGGCCTCTTCTGGAAGAACACTACCGAGGAAAACACGGCCCCGGCCGTCTAGAAACGGACCGTCGGCGAATGCGGCGCGTCCCAAGGAGTCTAAAAGAGACGATCCGGCACGCCGCGATTGGAGCGGATAGCCCACCGGAGCGCACTTTAAGCAGAAAGCTGCGCACTGAAGGAATTTTCCCAGAACACAATGCTCTCACTGCGGGGTACCGCTTTGATCTCAGGATTGGAAGGCTCCTTGTGGAGGTCGATGGCTGGGAATACCACAAACACAGCGAGGCCTTTCAAGCTGACCGGTCCAAACAAAACGCGGCCGTCGCCCACGGATATACGGTCTTGCGCTTTACTGCCGACGACATCAACTACCACCTCAGCGAAGCCATCCTACTTATCAAAGCCACTCTTGACGTGCTAAAAGGCCGCAACCCTGAGCTTCCGACCTCAGCAGCTCAGCCTTATTGGAAGTGGCATCTATGTGTGAAACATTTGCTTTAATGACAATTATCCTTTACATTAGGACATGTAAGCAAGACACACAGTAAAGGAGTCCAGATGGCCGACCACCCCAACATGGTCCGCAAATGGCGCCGCTGGCTCGAATTATCACAAGCCGAACTCGCTGAAAAAGCCGGCGTCTCCCGCCAGACCATCGCCAATATCGAACGGGGCAATTACTCCCCTTCGGTGCACCTCGCACTGGACATTTGCCACGAACTAGGTAAATCCGTCGAAGAAATCTTTGGAGCCGAACAACATGATTAACGCCATTGCCAACTACTCCCTCAATGAAATCGAGCGCGCCACTCGCGATGAATTCGAACGCGACACGCTCTATAAAGCCTGCGCAATCGGCATGACCCCGATCCCATTCCTCGAGCTCATCGTCGCCGCGATCCTCGCCTGGGTACTCCCTGGCCAAATGAGTATGCTGTGCTTCCTCGCGCTCGTACCATCCATCCTCGGCAATTCCATCGGCACAGCTTGGATGCGCAAGCGCGTCGCCACCCCGCTGGTGAGCCGCAACTGGACGGCAATGGCCGTCTACTTCATCCCGCTCATTGCCATGTTCGCCGGCATTGCCTATAACGCCTACGCGCCTGCCGACGGCCACAGCCCCGCCTCTTACCTCCTCGGCACCGCCGTCGGTGCTATCACCGCCCTCATCCTCACCCCCTTTATTCGTCGCCGCCAGCACCGCCGCGACCAGGCTCGCCTGGATGCCGAGCTCGAAGACTAATCCCCCTCCCGCCCCTTCCCTTCACCCGCCCTTCGCGCTCACCGCGGACGGCGGGTCCTCTCGTTTTCACCCCCGCCGTGAGCGCGACGGTAGGTTCCTCCCCTTTGCCGCTCACCGAGAGCAAGAAAAAGCCCCACCACCGTGCGCTGGTGAGCGCGAGGGGCGATGGGGTGGGGCGAAGCTTGACAGAGGGCCAGGCTAGGCAGGCTCGGTTTCGTGAATAACCTGCGGCGTCTTCGGCTTCGAGCGGAAGGTCCACAGCTTATTCAAAATGAAATTGATCGGCATGGCAACAATGATGGAAATTGCCGATGCCCAGTACACCTTTGTACGCAGACCGGTTGAATCATCCAGAATGTCTGAGGGCAAATGCAGCGGCGAAGTCGGGTTCATCAACAATGTCGCCACGACTTGGCTTACGAAGAAAGCTCCAACGCCAGCGAGCAGGAATGGGAAGAAGCCACGCAGCCAGGACACTTTCGTGACTGAGCGGAAGGTCCACATTCGGTTGAGTTGGTAGTTCCAAGTGTTCGCGACCAAGAAGGCAATAGTCAGGAACACGTGATACCAGCGGATATGAAAAACGGAACCAAAGAGGTTGATAAATGGATCGTCCGCATCAATGCCGCCGGACCACCAAGTAATCTTTCTGCACAAGTAAACTACGAAAAGATTGACAACGGTACCGGAACCGCCGACGATGCCGAATTTGAGAAACTGCCCAAAATTGGACACAAAGCGCGCGACGCTGAGGTCTGCCATGGGCCGCCTTTCTAGCCAGTGATTAAATAACTACTCGATTGTAGTTCTTAAGGCCTGGGAACTGAAAAATTGACGCTCGGAATGTGATAGAGGATCTATAAAAGTTATAGCCTCGTGGAGCAGGGCGAGCGGGGTTCGGAAGTCGTAGAGGTCGAGCTTGCGCGGGGTGGGATAGGTATCATCGCCGAGCAGCGGGTGGCCGCGGTAATTGAGCAGCACTCGCAGTTGGTGGGTATGGCCGGTACGCGGCCACATGGTCACCTCCCGGCCGGCGGCGCGCACATACGTAGAGGTGGGCGTGCCGTCAGGGGCGACGAGCACCTGGCGCGACCCGCGGGGTTTGTGCATGCGCAGGGTGATTTCCCGGTCTACGAAAAGCGGCTGCTTGACGACGCCCCGATACCTCTTCACCGCACTCCCCTCCAGGAAGATGCGCTGGTAGGCGGCGCGGGTTTCGGGATTGCGGGAGCAGATGACGAGGCCAGCGGTCAGGCGATCTAGGCGGTGCAGGGGTACGATGTCGTCTTCGCCAAAATCCACGCGCAGGCGGGTCTGCAGCGTTTCGCGCTGGAGTCGGCCGTTGGTGGTCGTGGGGAGGAAGTGCGGCTTATCGGCCACGATGAGGTCGCGGTCGACGTGGACCACGGAGTAGTCGAAAGGAATCGGGCGCTCCGGAGGAACGGAGGGGTGGTACCACGCCGGCACGGGGTGCGGGAGCACGGCGCCGGGCGGCAGCGCGGTGCCGGGTGGAAACGGGGAATCGCCGGCACGGGCGGCGAAGTACTCCCCTTCCTCGGGAACGCGGCCGCGCAGGACCGTTTTGCGCGGCGAAATGCCCGCGCGGCTGGGAGGCCTGCCGGAATTAGGCACCGGCGAGGCGGTCGACGGCGGCATCGATGCGCTCATCGGTGCCATTGAGGCCGATGCGCACGTGCTTCTCGCCGGCTGGGCCGTAAAAGTCACCCGGAGCCGCGAGGATGCCCCGCTCAGCAAGCCAGTCGATGGTATCGCGGCAATTCTCGCCGCGGGTGGCCCACAAATACATGCCGGCATCGGAGTGATCGATGGTAAAGCCGGCGTCGACAAGCGCGTGCATGAGCACCGCACGGCGGGAGGCGTAGCGGTTGCGCTGGAGGGCCTCGGTGTCGTCATCGTTTAGCGCGGCGACCATGGCGGCCTGGATGGGACCTGGAACGATGAGGCCGGCGTGCTTGCGCAGCTGGAGCAGCTCGGCGATGAGCTCGTTATCGCCCGCGAAGAAGCCGGCGCGGTAGGAGGCCATATTCGCGGTCTTAGACAACGAATGCATGGCGATGAGCCCTGTGTTATCTCCATCGGTCACGCGCGGATCAAGGATGGACACCGGCGGATTATGGTCGTTCCAGCCCAGGCTCATATAGCACTCATCGGAGGCGATGATGGCGCCGGTCTCCCGCGCCCACACCACGATGCGGCGCAGTTCCTCCACGCCGAGGACGCGGCCGGTGGGATTGGACGGCGAGTTCAAAAAGACCAGGGAGGCATCCTGGAAATCGGAATCCGCGCGCAACGGCTTAGCACCGGCGAGCAGGGCGCCCACCTCGTAGGTGGGATAGGCCACCGACGGGAAGGCCACGGTCTCGCCGCGCATGCCCAGAAGCGTGGGCAGCCAAGCGATGGCCTCTTTGGTGCCGACCACCGGTAGGACGCGGTCTACCTGCATGTTATAGCGGCGGGTGAGCGCGGCGGCGATGGCCTCGCGCAGCTCCGGGGTGCCGGCGGTCTGCGGGTAACCAGAGTTCTGCGCGGCTGCGGTCAACGCAAGCTGCACGCCTGGGGATACAGGGTCAACGGGGTTGCCCACCGAGAGGTCAACGATTCCACCCGGGTGGGCCTGGGCTTTCTTCTTGGCGCCAGCCAGCGAATCCCAGGGGAAGTCTGGAAGCGTCTTTCCTAGCGGTGTGCGTGCCATGTCTTACTCCTGATTCTGTGGCGGAAGCGCGGCAATCATCGGGACGTCAAAGTCCTGTGGGCCGAGGGCCGCCGCGCCGCCTGGGGAGCCCAGGTCATCGAAGAAGGCTGCGTTGGCGTCGTTGTAGTCCAGCCACTCATCGGGAACGTCATCCTCGTAGAAGATGGCCTCGACCGGGCAAGCTGGCTCGCAGGCGCCGCAGTCCACGCACTCATCCGGGTGGATGTAGAGCATGCGCTTGCCCTCGTAGATGCAGTCAACAGGGCATTCCTCAACGCAGCCGCGGTCCATTACGTCAACGCAAGGCTGTGCGATCGTATAAGTCATGGAGATTCCTTGAAGCTTCCTGATTTCTCGGATTTGGGGTGATTAATAGTATGTCACTTCTGCTTGAAAAATGGCCAAACGCCCCCGCCTATCCCGGCCAAAAGCAGGAGCAGGCTGAGAATATTATTGGCCAAGAGCATGTCTCCTGTCATCGGTACGAGGAGCATGAAGGCGAAAAAGCCCAGGCACCAGACGATGAGCGGGATGGCGCCGACCGCCGGCGCGGGACTCCATAGCCGGGCAGTGCGGGTAAGCACGGAATTAAACCACCACGCAAGCAGGATGGTGATGGGAAAGGCCACGCTCGCCCCATTGGATAGCGGAATTCGCGCGGTGAGGTAGATGACCTCGAGGAAGACCGATAGCAACGCGCCGATGGCCAGCCACACTAGGCCGGTGACCTGCTCGCCGCGACTAAAATCCGTGCGCATTACAGGCCGCCCAGCAGGTCATCGGCCGGCTCACCCTGTCCCAGCTGGAAGTACTCGGCGCGCAGCAGGGGCATGACCAGCAGATTGGATAGTCCATAGGCCCCGGGCACCTGCTCGGGTTCGTGCAGCGCGGCCACGGCGGCCTCGGGGTTGGTGCGGGTGGTGGAGCCATCGGCCACCCAGATTTGGGAGGCGTGGGCGCGCATGGCGCAGCGCTTGGCGTCAAGGGCGGCGTCGGAAAGAGCGACGGTGACATCGGCGCCCTCGTTGGTGAAATTGTCTAGGTACTCCTGGCTGGGCTTGGTCCACCCGGCCGGCGCATCCAGGGTGTCCAAGCCGGCATAGTTGGCGGCGCGTTCAAAAATGCCGTACCAAATGCGCGTGCTTGGCGCAGCCGCCTTCATCACCGCCTCATGCACCGCAATGTGGTCCGGGTGCCCGTAGCCGCCATCGGGCCCGTAGGTGAGGATGGCGTGGGGCTGGATGGCCTCAAGCTCGTCGCTGAGAAACTCGGCCGCCTCCTCGATGCGATTGACCAGTGCACGCGGGTTCTCGTGCGAGGGAGAACCCGCCATGCCAGAGTCGCGGAAATGCCCGAATCCGCCCAATTGAACTCCCTTGACACCCAGCGCATCGAGGGCATTGGCCAATTCGCGGGCGCGGAACCCGCCGAGCTGATCATGATCGGCCAGGCCTTGGTAAGGCTCGCCGATGACCTCGCCATCCTCGCCCAAGGTAAGCGTAATGACGGAAACTTCGGCGCCGCGTGCGGCTAGAGTGGCCAGGGTGCCACCCATAAAGAGGGTTTCATCATCCGGGTGGGCGTGCACTGCCACCACGCGGTAGCCGGTTAAGTCCTTAGTCTTCATCTATCCTCCAGCGGGGCGCGGTGATAAGACCTTCGTCCCAATCATCAATGCTTTGGCCGGGGCCTACAATACCCTCCCCGAGCGCGTGGATACGCGTCTCATCCACCAAAGGCACGTAGAGGGCCTCCTTAGAGTTCACATCTCGAATGCGTCCGAGCGCTTCCTTCGGGCTCATGGCGCCGGACAAAATCTCCTCGCGAATCTCATCCGCGTTCTCCGGACAGATTCCGGACAGGTCGCCGGCGAGCGGCTGTTTGTCATCGCAGCTGAAGATATTCGCCGCGGACACCGAGTTCAGGGAGATATCCTCCCAGGTCACTACCGCATCCACCTCGCCTTCGGGCAGGAGCTTGGAGGTGATCGTGGTCAGGCGCTCGGACACCACCTCGGCGGCGATCCCGTGGGCTTCGAGGACGTCATAAAGAGTATTGGCCGCGGCCAAGGCGGCGGGGCTGGTGGGGTCTACCGCAAAGCGAATCGGCTTCTTACTAGCGCGGGTGCGCAGCGCAGTGAGATCCGTGTCCTTACTTATAGGGTTATTCCCCGGTTCAAGGTTGGATGCGCGGCCGGTGGCCAAGCGCGCGACTTGGTCCGTATCAATCAGCGAGGCCAATCCGCGGCGCGCTGCCCTTTCTTCTAATGCTCCAACCGCGGTGGACATATGCAGGCGCAGTTGGCGCGGGCGGGTCAGTGCTTTATCGGACACATGCCCTAAAAGGCTCAGTGCCTCCTGCGAGGTTTGATCCGGGGTGAAGTCCGCGAAACCAATCTGCCCGGAGCGCAGCATATTGAGCGCCTGGGTGCTATCGCGTACCTCGCGCAGCTGAATGACGTCCACCTGGGCCGGATTAGCACCCCAGAAGCGGTCGTTTCGGTTCAAGGTAATGACTCCGCGGCCGCGGTCCACGCTATCGACGAGGAAGCGCCCGGCCGATGCCGGAATCTTATCGGCTAAAGCAGAGCCAAAATTATCGTCCTGCAGCAGGTGGGAAGGCAACAAATTGTGGAAAAGCAAGTGCCAATCTTTCACCTTCTGGGAAAAGTCCACGGTTACTACGCGGCCGCCATCGGAGGTATTGACGGCCGATATGGCGTGGTAGCCGGCGGGATCGCGCACACCGGCGGTGGTGGTCATCTGTTTCCACAGGTAGCTAAAGTCCGCGCCGGAAATGGGGGTGCCATCGGACCATTGTGCGGGCGAGGCAATGACGTAGCGCACCCGCTGCGCCACGCCCTTAGGCGCGGTGACCTCAGAGGCGGATTCGAGGATATCGGCATCCCTTTGCCCATCGTGGAACGCCGAGGGCAGCACCAGTTCTGCAATCTGGTCGACCAGCTCGGAATTATTGGCCACCAGGTGCGGGTTCAATCCCGCGCGCAAGGGGTCCACGCCCACCGAGATGGTCGGTCGCTTGTCGGAGTCAGCATCCTGCGGCTGCTCTTCGTCCGGGGTAGCCGTGGTGGTGGTCTGTTCTTCTTGCAGCGCGGAGGAATTTTCCTCCACCACCGGTGGTGGGCCGGGGTTAGCCGCGCAGGCGCTAAGTATTGCAAGGCTGGCGGTGCTGAGTACCGCTGCGATTGCCGACGCCGCGCGCCTTGGTGAAGCCGGATTCTTTTTCATCGCGGACTACTTTAGTCCCTCCACCCCGCCGAAACGAAGATTTTTGGCGCTAGACTTGGCCACAGACCGCAACTATTAAGGAGACCCCAATGCTCATCTGCCAAGAAATGTTTCTTCTACTGACCAAGGACAACGGCAAGAAGGAAGACTGGGTGTCCAATAATGAGGCCGCTCTGCGCGCCACCGTACTCGCGGACCTGCTACTGGGCGGGCACGTAGAGCTCGGTGAGAAAAAGAAGGTAGAGACTACTCCACAGCGCCCGGAGCACCCCGTGTTGGCTTGGGCTTGGGAAGAGCTGCAGCAGCACAAGGCCACCAGGATGCAGAGCCTGTTGGAGGCTTCGTGGTTTACCCCGCGGGAAATCATCGCCTTGGATTTCCACGCGAATGGACAGCTCGATGTGGAAAAGGCCAAGTGGTGGCAGATTAGCGGCGACCGCTACATCATGACGGACCTGGAGCTGGAAAAGGAACTGCGCGAACGGTTGGTTGCAGTCCTGGAGGCGCAGCGACCAGCCACGGTCAATGACGTCATCATCCTGGATATCCTCCGCGAGGTCAGCGGCGCCTATACCCTGCTGAAAAACGACGCGGAGGGAATGAAGCGCCGCGAGATGCGGGCACGCATTCAGGAGATCAAAGAAGAGGTCGAGTACGACAAAACCGCCTCCTCTGCGGTCAAGGCCGTAGTTGAGGAGGCGGCAGCGGTTGCGGCGATGGTGGCCACGACAGCGGCAATCACCACCACCTAGGGTGCGGCTTATTACTTATTCATCTGCTTCGCGCGAGCAGCAGCACGCTTGCGGTCGGTAGCGGAAAGCTCCACCTTGCGCACGCGCAGAACGTCCGGGGCGACCTCGACGCACTCGTCGTTGCCACAGAACTCCAGCGCCTCTTCCAGGGAAAGGGTGTGTGCCTTAGCAAGGGTGACCGTGGCATCCGCGGTGGCGGAGCGCATATTGGTCAGCTTCTTTTCCTTGGTGATGTTGATGTCAATATCCTCATCGCGGTTATTGGCACCAACGACCATTCCCTCATAAGCCTCGGCGCCCGGCTCGACGAAGAAGTTGCCGCGGTCAGCCAGCTGCATCAGCGCGTACTGGGTGATCTGGCCGGTGCGGTCAGCTACCAGGGAACCGGTTGGGCGGGACTTGATCTCGCCGGCCCAGACATCCAGGCCGTCAGAGATGGAGTTAGCGATGCCGGCACCGCGGGTCTCCGTCATGAACTGGGTGCGGAAGCCGATGAGGCCGCGGGCAGGAACACGGAAGATCATGCGTACCCAGTCGCCTTCGCGCACGTCCATGGCCTGCATCTGGCCCTTGCGGGAGGCCAGCAGCTGGGTGATAGCACCCTGGTGCTCGGACGGGGCGTCAATGGTGAGGATCTCGTATGGCTCGTAGGTCTTGCCGTCGATTTCCTTGGTCACAACCTGCGGCTTGCCGATGGTCAGCTCAAAGCCCTCGCGACGCATGGACTCGATGAGCACGGACAGCGCCATCTCACCACGGCCCTGGACCTCCCAAGCATCGGGACGCTCGGTAGGCAGCACGCGCAGGGACACGTTACCGATAAGTTCCTGCTCCAGACGGGCCTTGACCATACGTGCGGTGAGCTTATCGCCACCGCCCTGGCCTGCCATCGGGGAAGTATTAACGCCGATGGTCATGGAGATGGCCGGCTCGTCCACGGTGATGCGCGGCAGGGCCTCAGGGTGCTCCGGATCGGCGATGGTGTCACCAATCATGACGTCAGAAATACCGGAAATCGCCACGATGTCACCGGCGATGGCTTCCTCGGCCGGCTGACGCTCGAAGCCGACGGTGCGCAGCAGCTCGGCGACCTTCACGGTCTTGGTGTGCTGGTTGCCTTCCTCGTCGTAATGGATCCAGGCCACCTGCTGACCCTTCTTGATGCGGCCGGCGTAGATGCGCAGCAGCGCGATTCGGCCCAGGAAGTCGGAGGCGTCCAGGTTGGTCACGTGCGCCTGCAGCGGGGCGTCGACGGTAGCGGAAGGCTCTGGGAGGACGTTGTAGATGACGTCGAAAAGCGGCTGCAGATCCTCGCCCTCAGGGACGTTGCCATCGCCTGGGTTCTCGGTGGAGGCAACGCCGGCGCGGCCCGAAGCGTAGAGAACCGGCAGGTCCAGCAGCTCCTCGGCGGCGGCCGCAGCTTCCTCGTCCTCCAGTCCGGCGGCGATTTCCAGCAACAGGTCCTGGGACTCGGAGACAACCTCGTCGATGCGGGCATCCGGGCGGTCAGTCTTGTTCACGCAGATGATAACCGGCAGCTTGGCTTCCAGTGCCTTGGTGAGCACGAAGCGGGTCTGCGGCAGCGGACCCTCGGAGGCATCAACGAGCAAGACAACGCCATCCACCATGGAAATACCGCGCTCGACCTCGCCACCGAAGTCGGCGTGACCTGGGGTATCGATGACGTTAATGATCAGGTCCTGGCCGTCCTTGCCCAGGCCCTTGCGGTGAATGGCCGTGTTCTTGGCCAGAATGGTAATGCCGCGCTCGCGCTCCTGATCATTGGAGTCCATGACGCGGTCCGTGTGTTCACCGTGGTCACCAAAGGCGCCGGACTGCTCCAGCATGCCGTTGACCAGGGTGGTCTTGCCATGGTCAACGTGCGCGACGATGGCAACATTACGGAACTCGGTATTACTCACTAGTGGGGTTCTCCTTCGGAGGATCTACAGCGCTTGCGCGCGCGAAATTGATCTTGAACGAGCTCCCACGATACCCCCTTAAAGGGCCAAGTGCAGCATTGGGGATGACTTTACCCCGTAACGCACCGTATAGAACGGGCGAAAAATCTTATAGATTGCGAATGCACTTGACACTCCCATAAGCATCACTATCGTTACTGTAGGTAATATTGTTACAAATGTGACTAATGGGGCTTGAACGCCCATCCCGAGACCGCACCCAAGGAATTGATAACGTGAGCCACGCCCGCACCACCTGGCGCCTGTCCAGCCGCACCGGTTATATCGCCGCTGCCACGGCCGCGCTCATTGGCCTCGCCTCTCCCCTCGTCGCCCCAGCGCAGGCTTCCGCACCGGATCTTTCTTCCTTGGTGCAGCAGGCATCCTCCCATAGCCCGCTGGACGAGCTCGGCCGCCCCAATCAGGAAACCCAGGACCGCATCCGCGCTTTTGCGGCACAACCTTGGATTCCGGAGGATGTTCGCAACGCCATCTTGTCGGGCCTCGCATTCTTCGCCGGCGGCGGCAATGGCAAGGGCGGCGTAGCCATGCCAGAGGGCAATAACCCGAACTTCCGCCAGTTCTACTGGCCCACAGTTTCCGCACACTGCATTGGCGGCACCAGCGATGCCATGGGCTCGGCCATCGCTGTTCCTGGCCCCACCGAAATGCCAGCACCGGGAGCAAAGCCTGGCGAAACCGTCTTCCTCTTCACCGCCCTCGGCACCCCACCGGCCGCACGCGAACAAGGCGGGATGAACGTGCAGTGGTTCAACCTTGACACCCTGCGCAGCGGCGTCACCCCACTGAATAACAACGGCATCAATCAAGACGGCCCTACCACCTTGTCCGGCACCGCCCAGACTGGCAAGGGCACCGTCATCGCACTGCTTTCTGGCGGCGTAAACACCCAGGAATCCCGCTGCAATTTTGCCCCCACCGCCGCCTTCCTTGAGGTGAAGTAGATGCCGGCGGATCTCCATCCGGTCAAGCGCGAGACCTTTAATACCGCCGAGTACACCAATACCGACCCCAAGGGTTTCCTGCGCGAGGTTGACACGTACACCGAGACGGATTTCGGCCTCTACATGGCTCGCGGCGCCGATCACCCGCGCTTTGGCTACCTGGAATCGTGGCTGCTGCCCGATCTCAACCTGCGCGCCAATATCTTCCATTTCCGCCCTGGTGTAGACGTCCACCAGGACTTTTATATTGATGTGGCCGAAATCCAGCGCGATGGCGCGGTGTGGACCACCCGCGACCTTTATGTGGATCTGGTTGCCACGCGCGGCGAGCCCATTTCCGTGCTCGATATTGATGAACTCTCTGCCGCTACCTCCGCCGGCTTGATTTCCGCCGAGGACGCCGAGAAGGCGATCGACACCACACTTGCCGCGGTCGAGGGCATTACTCGCAGCGGTGATGATGCGATGGCTTGGCTGGCGCATCAGGGGATACACTTAACGTGGTCCGATAACATCACCTTAACCCCAGAAGGATAATTTATGGCCGGTGGCCTTTTTGCCCTGCTTGACGACGTCGCCCTGATCGCCCGCTCCGCTGCCTCTAGCGTTGACGATGTGGCCGCCCTTGCGGGTAAGACCTCCGTGAAGGCCGCAGGTGTGGTAGTCGACGATGCTGCCGTAACCCCACAATACGTGGAGGGAATTAAGCCGCAGCGCGAGCTGCCGATGATCTGGCGCATTACCAAGGGCTCGCTCATCAATAAGCTCGTTATCATCTTGCCCATCGCCATGATCCTCTCCTGGATTGCGCCGTGGGCGCTCACCCCCATCCTGATGTGCGGCGGTACTTTCTTGTGCTTTGAAGGTGCGGAGAAGATCTTGCACCACGTTCTCCCCCACCGGGAAAAGGAGACCGAGTCAGTCCAGGAAAAGGGCGCCGAGGCCGAGGACAGCCTAGTTAAGTCTGCTATCACCACCGACCTCATCTTGTCTGCTGAGATCATGGTCATTTCCTTGAATGAGGTCATCAACGAGCCATTCTGGATGCGCCTCGGTGCCCTCATCTTCGTCGGCATCATGCTGACCCTGGGTGTCTACGGCGCCGTTGGCCTCTTGGTCAAGATGGACGATATTGGCATGGCCCTCAATAAGCGCCACAATGGCAACTCCACCATCGGCACCGCTCTGGTCAAGGGCATGCCGATCGTACTCGATATCATCGGCGTCATCGGTACCGCCGCTATGCTGTGGGTCGGCGGCCATATCGTGGTCAAGGGCCTGCACGAATTCGGTATGGATCAGCCACACGAGTTCATTGCCTCCGTGACCGAAAATATTTCCAACGGTGCCCTGGCGTGGCTGGCAGATACCGGTATCTCCATGGTCTGCGGCCTGGTGCTTGGCGTAGTCGTTGCCACCATCGTGATGGCGGTCAAGGCCTCCTTTGGCAAGACCTCGGCCACCTCCGCCCAGCCGGCGGAGGCTTAAAACGCCGTAGCCCGGCTGCATAGCCGGGCTACATAAATAGCATCAGCGAAACCGCCATCACGGCCATGCCGGCAATCAAGCCGTAGATAGCGTGATGGTGCTCGCCGGTCTCCTCAGCGGTGGGCAATAGCTCATCCAGCGAGATGAAGACCATAATGCCGGCGATGGCGGCGAAGCTAATGCCCATCGTCGCCGGCCCAATAACCGGCAAGAGAAGGCCGAAGCCGATGAGCGCGCCGAGCGGCTCGGCCAGGCCAGACAAGGTGGCCCACCAAAAGGCCTTCTTGCGGGAGCCAGTGGCCTCGCGCAGCGGAACAGCCACCGCAATGCCTTCCGGGATATTGTGAATGGCGATGGCCACCGCCACCGGCACCGCAACTTCCTTAGAATCCAGGCCGGATAGGAAGGTGGCAAACCCCTCGGGGAAATTGTGCAGGCCCAGCGCGCAGGCGGTAAATACGCCGGTTTTCATTAGCTTTTTGCGGCGGGCTTCTTCGGCCGTGGTGGCCGGCTCATGGGGGTTAATCTCCTCCGGCACGAGCCGGTCAATGATGGCGATGACGGCGATGCCAGCAAAGAACGCCCCGACGGCGGCCCAGGTGCCGGTGGTTTCCTCGCCGAGGGCGTCGGAAAGCTGCGCAATGCCTTCCGGCAGGATCTCCATAAAGGAGACATACAGCATCACGCCGGCCGAAAGCCCCAGTGCAGCGGCCATAAAAGCCGGCCCCGGCTGGCGCCTTCCCACCGCCAAAGCGCCGCCAATCGAGGTCGATAGACCCGACAGCAGCACCAAGGCGAAGGCAAAGGCAAAGGTACTAAAAGTCATAGCTGGCACCCTACCAGCCAATAATTGTCAAGTATTAATTTTCTTCCTTATCTTCCGGTACCGGAGAGATGAACTCGCCATTCTTGATAGATGGATCGTTGTCCACATACTCGCCTGCCTCATAGTCATAGCCCACGGCGCGGCCCTCTTCGTCCGTGCGCGCGTACCAATCGGTCACCTCTGCTGCAGTGGAGTTAAAGTGCGCGCCCGTTGCGTAGTCGCCGTCCGTCGGCTCGATAGACAGGGCAAAGTTATCGCCATAATCGCGCACGCCGCGGACGATTGCATTAGAGACAGCTTCGTCCTCGTAGAAATGACGGATGGAGGCAGGATCATGGCGCAGCTCGCGCACCAACGCGATGCACATGAGCACGATGATGACCGCGAAAGGCAGGGCCGTCACCGTAATAAGATTCTGCAGGCCCTGCAGCGCATTACGGCCACCGGCAAGCAAAATGACCACGGCAATGCCAGCCATACATACCACCCAAAAGACCGTTACTGCCGGGTTGGGCTTGGGGTTGCCGCGCTGGGTGAGCTGCGAGTTCACAATGGATGCGGAGTCAGCCGTGGTAATGAAGAAGACCACCAGCATGACGATGACGATGGGCGCCATCCACTCCGCTCCTGGGAAGTGATCCAAGACCTTGAAAAAGATGTCTTCTGCCGCCGGCATGGAATCAATGGTGCCATCTGGGGCGATATCGCCATCGCGGCGCTGCAGCCAAATGGTGGTGCCGCCCAGGATGGTAAAAGCGGCAACAATGATAGCCGAGGGAATAAGCAACACACCGAGCACGAACTGGCGGATGGTTCGCCCGCGGGAAATCTTGGCTACGAAGACGCCCACGAATGGCGACCAGGATACCCACCAAGCCCAGTAGAAGGTGGTCCAGGAGGACAGGAAGGCCACCATGTCTTCCCCCTCGCCCATGTTGGCCGAGAGCATCTGTGGCATTTCATCGAGATATTCAATCACTACGGCCGGCAACATATTGGCCAAGAAGGCGGTCGGCCCCACGACGAAGAAGAACAAGGCCAGCGCCATGGCCAGCACCAGGTTGATATTGGAGAGCCACCGAATGCCCTTGGCCACGCCGGAGACGGCCGAGAAGATCGTTCCGATGGACAGCACTACGATGATTACCAGCGCCGCGGTGTTGCCGGTGGTAGACCAGCCGCTGACCAATTCCACGCCGCGACCGATCTGTAGCGCACCGATGCCCAGCGTGGCGGCGGTGCCGAAGAGAGTGGCAATAATGGCTAAGCCATCGATGATGCGCGCGGGCAGGGAATCAGAGGAGCGATTGCCAAAGAGCGGCATCAGGATGGAGCTCATCAGCGGCACACGGCCGCGACGGAAGGACACGTAGGCCACGCATAGACCCACGATGGCATAAATCGCCCAGGCATTAAAGCCCCAGTGCATGGCGGCCTGCGCCATGGCCCCCAGCACCGCTTCATCGCTCGCGGCCTCATAGGCACCAGGGCGCGGCGAAAGGTAGTAGCTCAGCGGCTCGAAGGGGCCGAAGAAAATAATGCCGATGCCAATGCCGGCACCAAAGAGCATCGCCGCCCAGCTCACCGTGGAAAATTCCGGCTTCTCTCCATCTAGCCCGAGAGGGATTTTGCCGTACTTCGAAAATGCCAAGATGATGAGCAAAAACATCAGGAACGTCGCCAAGGCGGTAAAGATCCAGCCCAAGTTACGCATCACCCAATCGAGCGCTGTCGAAGAAGCATCGAAGACCTGCTCGGGTGCAATCACACCCCAGATTACGAAGGCGACGACCAGTCCGCCGACCACAAAGAGGATCGGTTTATCCACGCCGTACTTGACCTTCTGGTCCTCAATGGAGACGCCCGGTACCAGCGCGGGGTGGATATTATGCGGGTACATAATGTCTTTGAGAATGCGCTTGGCGTTGCGGGTGCGCTTTTTGCTTTCCTCCGAATTATTCACCCCACGCACAGGGCGGGATGAGGAAGACGGTGAAGAAGAGATGGTTCTACTCCTATTCTGTTTTCCGGGTTTCACTTTTAAGAGAGCTGTCTACACATTAATAGAAACTCGCAGGATATAAAGCTGGCGCCAGCCCTATCCCCTATATGCGTAAAATGAGCTACGCATTGTTTACCGGCCTTTAACCTTGGGAGTGACTTTCTATGGCGCTATACCCGCTCGCGACTAGTTACTTCGGCGTGGAGCATGTTGCGGTCCTCGAGCACCCAGTGCTGGGCACCGCATTGAGTATCCCCGGCGTGGCGAAGCACGCTGCGCTTGTCGACGTCTCCCTAGAACCCGATACCTACACCAACGGCTGGCGCGTTCGCTCGGACTTCGGCTTCTTGGGGTTTCTGGACGAGGTCGAGGCGGCGGAGTATCCCGCCTTGGAGCGTTTAAAGGCCTCCTCCGCACAGCCGCAGACGATCGCCACCGTGGAAGTAGTAGACGGCGAGGTTGAGGTTGCCGTGTCACTGGGCCTGTGGCCGTGGATGGTGCCGGTCAACGACCAAACGCAAGGAACCGCACTGCTCTCCGGTGGGCAAGGCGTGCTCATCGATGCCGCCGCCGGCGACCTATCGCCCGCCCAGCTGGAGAGCATGGGCACGCAGCAATTCTTCGTCACGCTGGAAGACCTTGCCGGCACCGCAGTGGCCACCTGCGACGATATGGTGCTCGGCCCCATCGGCGACATTCCTGCGTTCCCCGGCCTGCGCGCCGCTTTCGCCGCGGCCAGCGGCTCTGGAGCGGGGCTTTCCGCCCGCGCCTACGCGAGCCACGGCATGCTTGCCGTCGATATCCCCGCCGATGAGGCCACCACCGCAGAGCTCTTCTCCCCCGCCGTTCCACCGCTGCGCGTGCCCGCGCCACAACCTGCGATTCCCACCGCTGCGCCCGCAGCCACACCGGCTCAACCCGAGGTCTGGGAGCACACGCTTGCCGGCGAGGCCATCGTCAAGGCGCTGCCCACCGGCTCACGCCGCCCGAAAGGGCCACAGGCCCAGCCGGCTGTACCCGCTGAGCCAGATGCGCCAGCTCAGCAGCACAATGAGCAATCACAACAACCGCAGGCCAGCGCCAAGCTGGCGGAGTTGGTCTCCTCCATCCCGGGCGATCAGAATTTCAGCTGGCGTGCGCTGCCGGTAGCCGAAGAACCGGGCCGCTTTTCCTCCGAATCCGCGCGCGTGCGGGCCCGGCGCGTAGCCCGCGACACGTCCCGCCACCGCGGGGGCAATCACCGCAAGTAGGTGCGACGACCGGCCACAGGGGCCTCGTTAGCGCAGGGTGCGTTGGCCCCCGTCGCCGCGGCGAGTAATCCGCTGGGCGTCGAGGTATTCCAGCAGCGGGATGGCTACCCGCCGCGTGGTACCTAGCGCCTGGCGGGCAGCCGAGAGAGTAAAGGGTTGTTCCAGTCCGGCAAGGCGCCGGCGCGCCTCCTCAGGAGCTGAGGGCAAGAGCACGATTCCCTGCTTCAGGCGCAGGAGGCGCCCGGCGCGCTCGGCGGCGGCCAGCTCCTTGGGCCCCAGGCCTAGCTCC
The DNA here is from genome assembly GCF_030216265.1 of Corynebacterium sp. UMB0012. Classification (NCBI taxonomy): domain Bacteria; kingdom Bacillati; phylum Actinomycetota; class Actinomycetes; order Mycobacteriales; family Corynebacteriaceae; genus Corynebacterium; species Corynebacterium sp. UMB0012. The sequence goes on along the minus strand of NZ_JASOKQ010000001.1, from coordinate 42,817 downwards.
GTGAGGTCATCTGCTTCGGGTGCCACAAAAGGTTCTGCCTTAAGCCTTTCCTCGATGGCAGCGACCCCGCGCTCCGCCGGGCCGAGGTCCGTCCGCTGCCCAGGAAGGCGCAGCACTCCCTCACTGCTTTCCGCCTTCGCAGCGGCGATGGCAAGGCCCAGCAAGCTTTCTTCTTGCAGGCCGAGGGCGTCCATGGCCGCCTTGCGAGGCATTCCCGGAGCTAGGGGATGGGCGGCGGTGTGGGCATGCAGGGCGTCGGTAAGCGCGTGCTTCCACCGCGTAACTTGGGAAGCGGCAATCCACCAGTCGCGGAAGGCGATAATGCCTTGCGGCGGCGCTGCGGTAGTAAAGCCATCGCGGGCTAGTTCATCCACCCGGGCGAAGCCGACGCGGCGCAGGTAAGACGCAGGATCACGGAACGAGTTCTGGGCACTGAGCTCTTCTGCGCGGCGGCGGGCGTCACCGCGCCGGTTAAGCTCCGGCGGGCGCAGATCTACCGCCTCTACCCCGGCGACGACGTGCCGGCCACCAGGGCTGCGCACTACGAAGCGATCAAGGAGCTGCAGCGGCAGCGGGTGCGCCAGGCTGATGCGCGCGAAATCGGCAGACAGGGGACGCAGGTGGGCCTCTACCCCGGCGGTACCGGTGTGCACGACGAGGTTATCGGGCAGCCCGTCGAGCTCCGCGCCAAAGGTGCGGCGGACATCGAGGTGGTCCACCGAGCGCCACGCACTCGGGGTAAGCAGCACGTCGCCGCGGTGGATATCGGCGGCATCCGCCCCACGCAAGTTGACGGCCGCGCGAGTGACGGGGCCGAGTGAATCCTGCGCGCGATTTTCACTATGCAGGCCACGGACTTCCACGTCCCTTTCCCCACCAGCCGTGGCTATCTTAAGGCTATCGCCTACGCGCAGAGTGCCCGCGGCGAGCGTTCCGGTAACCACGGTGCCCGCGCCTTTCACGCTAAAGGCGCGGTCCACCCACAGGCGCACGGGTGCCTGTGCATCGGGAACGGGCACAGCGGCCAGGACCTCATCGAGCGCCTGCCGCAGCGCCGCAATGCCGTCGCCGGTAGGAGCGGATACGGGGATAATGGGGGCGTCGGCAAGCGGGGTGCCGGCCAGATGCGTCCGGATTTCTGCGGTGCGGTCCACGGTGGCGCGATCGCTGCGAGTGAGCGCAATAATGCCGTGCTCTACTCCCAGCGCACGCAAGGCATCGCGGTGGTCGGTGGACTGGGCCTGCCATCCCTCATCGGCCGCAACCACAAAGAGGACCACCGGGGCTGGGCCCACGCCAGCGAGCATATTGCCTAAGAATTTTTCATGGCCGGGCACATCTACGAAAGCCACATCCGCGCCAGAAGGCAGCGTAGTCCAGGCAAATCCCAAATCAATGGTGAGCCCGCGGCGCTGTTCTTCCTCCCACCGGTCCGGGTCCATCTCCGTAAGTGCACGCACCAGGGTGGACTTGCCGTGGTCCACATGGCCGGCAGTAGCGACGACGTACACCTAGCTCACCGCCTTAATAGCGGCAATAACTGCGGCGTCGTGGTCGACAGGAACGCAGCGAATATCCACCAAGCAGCGGCCCTGATGCACGCGACCTACCACGGGCGGGTCCTGGCGGCGCAGCGCGTCCGCATAGCGCTCGGGCAGGCTCACCGCGAAGCCGGGCAGCGGGTATTCGGGCGCCCCGCCACCGCCCACGCGGCCATCATGAGACACCACTTCTGCCCCGACTGCCTGTGCAATGGCTTCCGTGCGCTCGCGGTGTGTCTGGGGATCGAGGTGGAGGGCGTCCTGCACCGCATTCGAGGGCGTCGAAATGGCCGCCTCCAACGCGTTGAGGCGCAGCTTATCTATGCGCACCGCACGCGCCAGCGGGTGCTTCTTCACCGCAGCAATCGCCTCCTTGGTACCGAGTAAGATTCCTGCCTGCGGACCGCCAAGCAGCTTATCGCCGGAGGCTATGACGATATCGGCGCCGGCGCGCAGCTGGGCCTGGATATCTGGTTCTTCTGGCAGCGCCGGGTCATGGGTGAGCAGGCCGGAGCCCAAGTCCACGATGAGTCGCGTATCGTGCTCCACCGCTAGGCGGTGCAGTTCTTCTACCCCGACTGCGGAGGTAAAGCCCTCGATGCGGAAATTGGAAGGATGCACCTTCAAGATGGCACCGGTGTTATCGCTCAGCGCGCGCTCGTAGTCGGCCAGGTGCGTGCGGTTAGTCGCCCCAATTTCTTTAAGGCGCGTGGCCGTGGACTCGATGAGCTCCGGCAGGCGAAAACCAGCTCCTATCTCAATGAGCTCGCCGCGCGAGATGATGACTTCTTTGCCGGGAGCGAGCGCAGCGGTAGCCAGCAGCAAGGCGCTAGCGCCGTTATTGACCACCAGGGCATCTTCTGCACCGGGGCAGGCCGCAAGCAGCGCGGCCGTGGCGCCGGCACCGCGATTTTTTGATCTCTTGCCCGAGTCCAGGTCCATTTCCACATCCGTATAGGAGGCAGCGGCATGCAGGGCCTCTACCGCGGCGCTGGGAAGCGGGGCACGCCCTAAGTTCGTATGAATAATGACGCCGGTGGCGTTAATGACCGGCCGCAGGGAATGCGCATTCTTTTGTTCCAGGCGCTGCGCAATCTCTGCGGGTATCTCGCTAACAGGCAGCTGACCGCGGCGCGCTCGGGCGACTGCGCCCTGGAGTATCGCGCGGATGGTGTGCTCGGCTAGGCGCTGGCGCGCGGATTCTACTTCCGGCAGCTGGAGCAGCTCGTCCATGCGGGGAATATTCCTGCGGGGATCCGGGCTGGCAGCAGGCGTGGGCGTGGGCACTGTGGCATTCCTCCTTGCGCGCGAGTGGCGGAGACGGACAGGAATCGAACCTGCCAGACCGAGATGCTCGGCCTCACCGGTTTTGAAGACCGGGGCGCCCACCAGGACACGTACGCCTCCGTATGCTCACCTTACACGGGCATTCCCCGGTGCCGGCACACCTGTCACGCAATACATCCACCATGCCGCTCCGAGGTGGAAACCTCGGCGCCCTATGTCCTATCGCCACACACAGGTTCCCTACCTTGCTGTGCAGACAAATAGTTCCTCGGGATGAGTAAAATGGCGATATGACCGAAGATATTAAACTCACCTCTTTCGCCGCAGGCGGCGGTTGCGCCTGCAAGATTCCCGCTGGCCAACTTGAGTCTGCCGTCGAGGGCCTGATAGGCAAGGCCGACCCTAACGTGCTGGTTGGCCTGGACGATGGCGATGATGCCGCGGCCGTCAAAATCCAGGACGGCCTAGCGGTAATTTCCACCGCGGATTTTTTCACCCCCATGCTCAATGACCCCTACGATTGGGGGCGAGTGGCTGCGGCCAATGCGCTGTCTGATGTCTATGCCATGGGTGGCACCCCGGTTACCGCCATTAACCTGGTGGGCTGGCCCAATGAAAAGCTCGGACTCGATGTGCTGCGTGAGGTCCTGCGCGGCGGCATGGATATAGCCACCGAGGCCGGCATCTCCGTTACCGGCGGCCATTCAATTACCGCCCCCGAACCGCTCTATGGCATGGCCGCCACCGGTATCGTCGCCCCCGACAAGCTCATGCGCAATGACGCCGCCGAACCTGGCCTGCCCATCACCCTAACCAAGCCCATTGGCGTAGGCATCCTCAACAACAAGCACAAGGCCACCGGCGAGGTCTCCCAGGCCGCGGTCGATTCCATGACCACCTTGAACCGTGAGGCCGCCCGCACCGCGGTGGAGGCGGGCGTGCGTGCTGCCACGGACGTCACCGGCTTCGGATTGCTCGGCCACCTATACAAGATGTGCCGGGCCTCCGGCATCGCCGCGGAGCTCGACTTTTCCGCCGTGCCCACCGTCGAAGGCGCAAAGGAGGCGCTGGCGGAGGGCTTCATCCCCGGCGGCTCCCGCCGCAATCTCGACTGGGTGCGCCCACACCTCGATACCTCCTTGAACGAGGAAGAGCTGGTGCTGCTTGCCGACGCCCAAACTTCCGGCGGCCTCCTCCTCATCGGCGAGGTCCCCGGCTACCCCGTCATCGGCCATACCACCGAGCGCACCGGCGATGCCTATATCAAGGTCTAAGATGCAGCGACAGGTCCCTCTTCTCCTCGCCCTTTCCTCCACCACCCTTGCCGCGGCGGGGCTGGTGGGGTGCTCGTCCGAGCAGGCATCGACAAGCGAGTGCTCCCCAGTCGATCCCGCCGCGGTGCGCGAGGCCCTGCCGGATTCGCTCGGTGAAGCTAAGCTCGACCCCCAGTCAGCTGAAAACGATGATCATTCCTTTTCCGCGCTCTACCGCGCAGAGGATAAAGAGCAGGTCAGCCTGCTGGGGACGAAGTATGAGGCCGAGGGCGCACCTGTTTGCCCCGATGCCCCCAATGAGGCAGCGCAGCGCTACCTAGAGCTACTGCACGACGATCTCGATGCCAAAAACGCCGCCCAGCAGCGCCCCGCCAATGAGTACTCCCCCTTCGAGTTCACCGCCGCTGACAGGCGCTTTTACTGCTCTGCCTGGCCGGTCGAAGAGTCAGTGTCTACCACCTGCGTCACCACCGTGGGCGATGTGGCGCTGAACTACTACCTCCACCGTGATGGTCGCGACTCCGCAGCCGAGCAACAACGCATGGAAGACATCGGCTCGGAGCTCGCCCCCGCCCTGCAGGACCTGGACTAGTCCGGGCTCACCACATCGTGGTCGAGGCCCTGCTCGCGCCGGCGCCTTTCCGCCCGGCGCTTCTGCGGCCCGATGGTGGTCTCCGGATTCTTCACCGCTTCCAGCCCGGCATTGAGCACGCCAAAGCGCGTGCACGCCGAGCCTGCCAAGAGCGATAGCCCAGCAGCCACCGAGACTGCCCGCGACTTCGTCACCGCAGCCACTGCACTACCGACACCGCCAGCCGCGATGAAGTATTCCGAGGCCTTCATCAACGCGCCCGGCCTGCCCTCGTGCAGCGCCTCGCGCGGCTCCGGCTCCATGCCTTCCTCCAGCACCTTGGTCGCCACCAGATCGCTGGCTGCCGCGGCCATACCCAACACGCGGGCCGGTCCCGCGTGCTCGACCGGAGTGGTCACCATAGCCAGGCCTGACGACGCCGCACCCGCCGAGGAAACGAAGACATACGGCAGGTGCTTTTTCATGTCATTCCACACCGGGTTCGAGGTATTGGACAGCAATACCGCGGTATAGCCCGCGAGCGGACCACCGAGCACGCCCGCGACCGCGCCCGCCGGCCCGGCCGATTTCTTCAGCGCCGTACGCACAAACTTCGGCAGCGGCAGCTTGTGACCGGTCGCCGCATCCACTTCCGCGGCGGCCGGCAGCGCAGCTGCGCTGGCAAAGCCCGACAAAATCCACGAGCCCATCGACATTGGCGAGGTCACCTTGAAGACGCGGAACATGTTCAATGCGCGCTCCGGGCGGCCCAAGTCCAGAATCAAAAAGACCGATCCCACGGCCGCCGCGCCAAAGGCAGAGATACGGGTGGTGCGCCGCAGCGGTGCATTGCCCGCGGCCTGTGCACCAGCGGCTAAGAGACCTGAACCGCCGCTCACGCCGCCCAAGAAAAAGTAGGCGCCGATGGGCCATTCCCACGGCGGAGCCTTCACCACAGGTCGGCCATAGTAAGACGAGAACTCGAAGTCCTGCGCCATGCGCTCCTCTTTGGAGCCGTCCTGCGCGCCCGCGCCTGGACGCTTCCGCTTCTTCTTCGGCTTCGTACCGTCGAACTTCCGGTAGCGATTGCGGCGCTCTGGCTGCGGTGGGCGGTACTCATCAAAGTTGCTCATTTGCGTCCCCCAATCAGGAAGGAACCAGCCACGGCCAGCGCCATGCCGCCGATAGCCTTGGCTGCGGTCTTATACATCTGCGGTAAATCGGCCGTCGGCACGCGCGGGTCCGGCGGCAAACCGTAGACCTCAGGTGAGTCCAAAAGCAGGAAGATGGAGCCAGTTCCGCCCACGCCATCGTCCTGGTTGGCACCGTAAAGGCGGGCCTCGGTAAGGCCTTGCTCGTGCAGTACGCGCACGCGTTCCTTGGCTGCGGCCAGCATCTCCTCGTACGGGCCGAACTGGATGGAATCAGTAGGACAGGTCTTAGAACATGCTGGCTGTTCGCCCTGCTTCAGGCGGTCGTAGCACATGGTGCACTTTTGGGCCACGCCCAAGTTCTTAATCGGCATCGACTCGCCTGGCGTGTGGTCCGGCCCTTGTGGGGCGAGCTGCTTGAGCTTTTTCAGCACGTTCACGCCGGCATGGGAATTATCCACGTAATCCACCGTGGCTGTCTTGTCGTACTTCAGCGCCACACCGCCGTCATCGCGGCGCTCGATGACGCCAAACGGGCAGCCGGCCACGCAGGTGCCGCAGCCATTGCACACATCATCCTGGACCACAACGGTGCCAAACTCGGTGCGGAACAGCGCGCCGGTAGGACACACGTCCAAGCAGCCCGCATGCGTGCAGTGCTTACACACGTCCGAGGACATGAGCCACCGAAACGTATCCGTATCCGGCGGGGTGGTATCAACCTCTGGGTCCTGCGCCCCTACCGAAGGCATACCCAGGGAAATGAGATTCTTTCCCTCCTCGCGGGCTTGCTCGATGCGGTCATTATTTTGCTCCACAAAGGCCACGTGCCGCCAGGTATTTGCACCCAGTGCACCGGTGTTGTCATAGGAATCACCCGTGACGTCATAGCCTTCTACCGGGTTGCGGTTCCACTCCTTGCACGCCACCTCGCAGGCCTTACACCCGATACACACGGAAGTGTCGGTGAAAAAGGCCAAGCGGCGGTACTTGTCGTAGCCATGCCGGCTCGCGTTTTCGGTCAGCAGATTTGTCATTTACTTACCTTCTTCGCTTTCCTCGCCCTTTTTACCGTGCTCATCCGCATCCGCGGGCTGCTGCGGCTCTGGGTTATAGGTGAAGGAATCATCCACGGTGAGCAGATCATTACCGGAATCCAGGTTCAGGTGCGCGCGCTTCTGATACTCCTTGAGCATCTCCACACGGGCCTCGCCGCGCGGGCGACGCCCCGGCTGGATATCGCAGGCGCCGATCTTGGAATTCTGGATGAATACGTTCGGCTCCAACGTAAGGCCCAGCAGATCATTGGCGCCATCGCCTGCAACTGCCGTGGAATCGGACTCGCCATAGTGATACGGCAAGCCGATCTGGTGGAACTCCTCACCATTGATCTTCATCATCTGCATGCGATCAGTGACCAAGACCTGTGCTTCAATCACGCCGCGCGGCGAGACGATGGTGGCCCACTTACCGTTTTCCAAGCCGCGCTTTTCTGCCAAGGCCTTATCAACCTCGCAGAAAAGTCCCGGCTGCAACTCCGCCAGGTACGGCAGACGGCGCGACATCGCACCCGAGGTATACATCTCGGTGAGGCGATAGGTGGAAAAGACGAACGGGAACACCTCCGAGCCCGGCTCACCAGGTTCTGGGCGCGACAGGTTGTCTGGGCGCTTAATGGTCAAGCGCGTCGGTGACTGCTGCTGCTTGTATAGCACGTTGTGCACCGGGGACTCGTGCGGCTCATAGTGGGTGGGCAATGGGCCGTCGGAAAGCCCCGACGGCGCAAACAGCCAACCGCGGCCATCCGCCTGCATGATGAAGGCATCGGTGCCATCGAGGGCGTCCGGGCCCACGGCGTCGACCGGAGCCTTGTAGTCCGGGGCCTTGGTAGCCGGGAAGTCCGGCACGTCATCGCCAACCCATTTACCCTGGTCAGCGTCCCACCACACATACTTCTTGCGCTCCGACCACGGAGTGCCGTCCGGCTTCGCCGAAGCACGGTTGTAGAGCAGGCGGCGGTTGGCCGGCCATACCCAACCCCACTCGGGAGCTACCTCGTTTTGCTCCGAACCCGGAACCTTGCGCGCGGAATGATTAATGCCGTCCTTAAACACGCCGGTGTAGATCCAGCAACCACCGGAGGTACTGCCATCGTTCTTCATCTCCACGAAGGCAGGCAAAAGCTCGCCCTTCTTCGGGCCCTCTAGGTAGTAGCCGTTGATCTCCTTGAGGATATCCTCAGAATTCGGCTCACCTTCCTCGGTTTCCACATAGTCCCACGTGACTTTCTGCAGAGGAATATCTCGCGGATCCGTGGAATCGCGCAGGCGCTCCTTGATCTTCTTGCCTAGTTGGTAGAAGAACCACAGGTCACTTTTCGCATCGCCTGGCGGCGGTGCTGCCTGGAAACGCCACTGCAGCATGCGCTGCGTCTGGGTAAAGGTTCCCGCCTTTTCCACGTGGGTGGCCGCCGGCATCAAGAAGACCTCAGTGCCGATGTCTTCGGTCTTAAGCTCGCCGTTTTTAATCTCTGGCGAATCCTTCCAGAAGGAGGCGGTCTCAATCTCCTGGAAATCGCGTACGACCAGCCACTTCAGCGCCGCCAGGCCACGGCGTTGCATACCGCCGTTGGACTGTGCCACGGCCGGGTTCTGGCCAAAGACGAAGTAGCCTTCCACCTGCTCATCCAGCATGGCCATGAGCGTTTCATAGGTCGAATGCGCACCAGAAATGCGCGGCATGAGGTCATAGCCCCAACCATTGTCCTTGGTTGCCGCATCGCCCCAATAGGACTTCATCAGCGAGACTGCATAGTTCTCACCAATCTGCCAAAAGCCCTTTTGCGACTCATTACGGATTCCATCGACAAACTCTGGCCAGCTTTGCTTATCGACGCTCGGCATGGGCAAATACCCCGGCAACGAGTGGAACAACGTCGGGATATCGGTAGATCCCTGAATCGAGGCGTGACCGCGCAGCGCCATAATGCCCGATCCAGGACGGCCCACATTACCGGTCAGCAGCTGCAAAATAGCTGCGGTACGGATGAACTGCGCACCCAAGGTGTGCTGGGTAAAGCCCAACGCATAAGCAAAGCAGGTAGTGCGCTCCGGCGTAGAGTTCTGCGCTATCGACTCGGCTAGATAGAAGAAATCCTCCTGCGCAATACCACAGGTTTCCTCCACTACCTCAGGCGTATAGCGCGCGTAATGCCGCTTGAGAATCTGGAAGACGGAATTCGGATGCTCCAGCGATTCATCGCGTTCTACATTCCACGACGCACCCTCCGGCTTTTGCACGTACTGCCACGAATCCGTGACGTACTTTCCAGTTTCCGGATCATAGCCGGAGAACAAACCATCCAAGTCCTCGGTGTCCTGATAGTCCTCCGAGATGATCATCGGTGCATTGGTATACGCCACCACATAATCATGGAAATACAGCTCATTTTCCAGCAGGTAATTAATAACCGCACCCAAAAGCACCACGTCCGTGCCGCCGCGAATGCCAATGTGGCGATTCGCAAAGGCAGACGTGCGCGTATAACGCGGATCCACGTGAATGATGCGTGCACCACGCTTCTTGGCTTCCACCACCCACTGGAATCCCACTGGGTGGCACTCGGCCATATTAGAACCCTCAATGACGATGCAGTCCGCATTCGCCATATCCTGCAGCGGTTGGGTTGCGCCGCCGCGGCCAAACGAAGTTCCTAGACTAGGAACAGTGGCGGAGTGTCATATGCGTGCCTGGTTCTCGAGCTGAATCGCACCAGCGGCGGTAAACAGCTTCTTAATGAGGTAATTTTCCTCATTATCCAAGGTCGCACCGCCCAAACCGGCGATACCCATCGTGCGGTTGAGCGCACGACCTTCATCGTCCACATCCTGCCAACCGTTCCGGCGGGCTTCCAAGAAACGATCCGCAATCATCTCCATCGCGGTATCTTCATCAAGATCCTGCCACTCCGTCGAGTGCGGCGCACGATACTTAATCTTGGTAAGGCGCGTAGCGGAGTTAATCAACTGCTCCGACGCAGATCCCTTCGGGCACAGGCGCCCACGAGAAATGGGCGAATCCGGATCGCCCTCCACCTGGATGACGCGGTCATCTTTGACGTACACGCGCTGCGAACAACCGACCGCACAGTACGGGCACACCGACTGCACCACGCGGTCTGCTTCCACGGTGCGCCCATGCTTATCTTTGCTCTTTTGAGACTGCGTATTGACGTCCCTTCCGAAGGGATCGCCGCTGCGCAGCTGGCGCACAACCGGCCAGTTGAGAGGGCTAAAGCGAGACATATCCCTAAATCTATATTTAGCTGAGCCAAAAAGCTACAAAGGCTACCCTAACTAGCTTGCACCGCCCAGAGCGCCCGCTTAACCCCCTCGACGATGTCCGCTAGCTCCATCATGGGCTTATCCGTTTTCTCCTGCTCTGTTATATACGGCACGTGGACAAATCCCGCGCTCACCCTCGTCCCCTCGAAGTGATGCAGGAGGCCATAGAGCAGCTGGTTACATACGAAAGTCCCGGCCGTATTCGACAATCGCGCCGGACTATCCGCCACCGCCGCGACCATTTCCTTTACCGGCAGCGTAGAGAAATAGGCCGTCGGGCCGCCTTCCACAACCGGTACATCCACCGGCTGATAACCCGCATTATCAGGAATATCGGCATCCATCACGTTGATCGCGACCCGCTCCGGGGTGATATGTGCCCGCCCGCCGGCCTGGCCCAAACATACAATGGCTTCGACCTCCGAATCCTCCGCGACCTCAATCGCCCGACGCAGCGATTCTCCGAATTTCGTCGGGATCACCAGCTTGACGAGCTCCGCGTCTCCAATGTGATCCGGTAGTTTCTGAAGAGCTCGTTCTGTGGGGTTTATGCTCTCTCCGCCGAAGGCGTCAAATGCGGTTACGAGGATTTTCATGCTGCCAGTATTCCAGATCCCCGGCCCCTCCCTTCCCTCACGCTCACCGGGAAGGGTGATCCAAGCACTCGGGAACCTGCCTGTGAGCGCGAACGACGGGGTTCCTAACCGATCTGTTGCTTGGTAGTGCAGTCGATCTTCGCGTATGAACGTCCATTCTTATCTACTGACGTCATGGCATAGTTTCCGCCATAAGCTCGGCACCCGGTGTAGTTATCGACCACCGGCACCGGCTGAGGTGCGGGCTGCTGCTCGGGGGCTTGATAGCCAGCCACCTCGTCAAGCGTTGGCTGCTCCGCTACCTCTACTTCAGGCGCGTCGTGCTCCTGCTGGCGAATCTCTTCCTGCCGCTGCTCTGCACGACGGCGTTCTTCTTCCTGGCGCTCCTTCTCGCGCTTCTCTTCCTCCTCCAATTTCTCGAGCTCTTCGCGGGCTTGCTTCTCCTTCCCTTCAAGCTCGCGTTCCTTCTTCGAGGCAATCTCCTTGGGAGCATCCGGATATGCCGCCTTCTGGAAGGTGCTTCGAGCATCTTTGCGGTGAGTCAGAGCCGCTAATCCGGCCTTCGCTGCTGCTGACTTGTCCAGTACATCCTCGTAGCCTGCACTATCAGCTTCCCCGGAAGCTACAAATGCTGCCGCCGCAGCTTCTGCGCTGCTAAGCGCCTCGGCCATGTCCTCATCGCTGGAAACCTTGCACTCGTCCGAGACCCCAAAGATCCCTTCGCCAGCGTCTTTAGGGCCGCGTTCGGCATTGTGCACTTCGTCGTAAAACTTGTCGTTTCCGCCAAATACAACCGCCGTGGCTAGCCCTTCGGCCGCGACATCCGCGTTAATGAAGTCATCGTCAATAAAGACACCGGCAAGAGTGCGGCCGTACTTGTCGGTCCGCTCGGAGTCATATTCCAACCGAACCTCCGTCCCCTTTGGCAACCGTCCTTCCAAGTACCGCTTGGCTTCCTCCGCGAGGCACTCACTCGGTTCGCCGTTATGGCCGATTTCAGGCGTATCAATATTAAGTAGACGGACGCGGGTATTTTCGCCGTCGAGGTCGACGTCAATGGTGTCACCATCGATCACTCGATTGACCACCACAGTATCTTCATCACCACCGCCTAAAGCTACGGAAGCTACTGCGCCAACTGCAAAAATGCCAACGAGGGGTTTAACCCAGCCCATAAATGTTCCTCCTGAGAAAGATAGAGAGAATAGCTACTTAAAGTTAGCAATGGGAGACATGTGACAGCTCAAGCTCCCCTCCCTTCGCGCTCACCAGCGCCCTAAAACCAGCGCAAAAACACCTTTCCGTGAGCGCGAAAGGTGAGGTTTCGGCCACGGCAGATAACTCGCACTTTGTACCTACAGACGTAGAAGGAATAAGCTGAGCGATGTTGAAGTTGAACAGGACAGTATCTGAAAAATAGTCCGATCTGTCCATTTTTATTTTCAAAGGAATCTTTATGTCTCAACAAGAATCTTCGCGCTCCAAGCTTCCCGGCTGGGCCACGGGATTCGGTGCTCAGGTCATCGCGGGCCTCATCATCGGCCTTATCCTGGGCTTCATTGCTTCCGGCATGGATACCGACCCAGACAACCCGGGCTGGTTGACTACCCTGCTCACGGGAGTCGGCAACGCCTACGTCCAGCTGCTCAAGGTGATGATCCCGCCACTCATCTTCGCTGCAGTTGTTACCTCCGTCGCTAATCTGCGCAAGGTAGCCAACGCCGCTTCCCTGGCAGTTTCCACGCTTGTATGGTTTGCCATTACCGCATTCTTCTCCGTCTTGACGGGCATCATCGTCGCCGTCGTGATGAAGCCGGGCATCGGCACAAGCATCGATGCTGCCACCGCGCAGGATCCTTCCCACGTCGGTTCATGGACCGCGTTCTTTGAGCAGCTTCTGCCCCAGAACTTCGTAGGCCTTTCTGCCTCGCTTTCCGACGGCGAAGTATCCCTCAGCTTTGGCGCCCTCCAGCTCCTTGTCATCTCGCTGGCCATTGGTATCGCCGCTGTCAAGACCGGCAAGTCTGCTGAGCCTTTCCTGCGTTTTACCGAGTCCTTCCTGAAGGTCATTCAGGTCATCCTCTGGTGGATTATCCGCCTTGCCCCGATTGGCACCGCGGCCCTCATCGGTAAGGCCGTAGCCACCTACGGCTGGGATGCACTGGGCTCGCTGGGCAAGTTCGTCCTAGCCATGTACGTAGGCATGGGCCTGGTATTTTCCGTGGTCTACCCGGCTGTGCTGAAGTTCAATAAGATCCCGGTCATCGGCTTCTTCAAGCGCGTGTGGCCGGTGACCTCGCTGGGCTTTGTTACCCGTTCTTCGATGGGCGTCATGCCAGCTACCGAGCGTTTCAGCGAAAAGGCTATGGGCGTTCCGTCCGAGTACGCTTCCTTTGCCATTCCGCTAGGAGCAACCACCAAGATGGATGGCTGCGCTTCCGTATACCCAGCCATCGCCGCCATCTTCGTCTCCCAGTTCTACGGCATTGACCTTGACTTCACCCAGTACCTGCTCATCATCTTTGTGTCCGTTATTGGTTCCGCTGCTACCGCAGGCACCACGGGCGCAACGGTGATGCTTACCCTGACGCTTTCTACACTCGGCCTGCCACTGGCCGGTGTTGGTCTCCTGCTCGCCATCGAGCCAATCATTGACATGGGCCGTACCGCACTCAACGTCACCGGACAGGTGCTGTGCGCCACCATCGTGGCTAAGCGCGCCGGCATCCAGGACAAAGCAACCTGGGATGCTGCCGAGAACGGCGTCAAGCACATTATGGATTCTGACTCGGCCGAGACCATCGGAGTCAAGGCTTAAACCAGTCTCCTAAAAGGCAAAAAGAAACGCCCGCAAGGTAATCCTTGCGGGCGTTTAGCTATGCGCTTTTACTTCTTGAGGCCGTCAACACCATCGGTGTCGATCTGCTCCTTGCGCAGCTCCTCAGTGTGAGTCTCGGTGTCGCGAACGGTGTCCTTCTTCAGGTTGATCTTCTCAACCGGAACGGCCTCCTTGTTCACGTCTACGCGCTCCTCGTGCAGGGTGACGGAAGCTTCCTCGGAGTCACCGGAGATAGCGCCGTTGTAGTTCTTTGCATCCTCAGCGTTGATCGGAGTGCGCTCGACGCGAACCTCTTCGCGCTCAACCGGAACCTCGACGGTCTCGGTGTCGGTCACAACGTACTTGCGCAGGCGAGCCTCACCGGTAGCCACGCGCTCCTTGTTGACGTTGAGCTGCTCCTCGGAACGGATGAGCTCGCCATCGTTGTTGGTGCGTGCAGCCGCAGCGTTGTCAGCTACGCCAGCCTTTCGCTCGGTAGCAGCGGCGTCGGTGGTGTGGGTGGCTGCCTTCTTCTCGTCAGCGTGTGCACCGGCAACGCCTGCACCTGCAACACCTGCGCCAGCACCAGCAGCGCCAGCACCTGCGGTCAGGTTGTGATCCTTGTCAGCGCCAGCCTGAACGTCGCGCTTGGAGTCAAGGTTGGAATCCTTGTAGTCGGTTACGTCGTGTGCGCTTTCCAGACCGTAGTGCTTGAAGATATCGGACTGTGCCTCAGGGGTCAGCGGCTTATCGGAGTCGAACTCCGGAGCATCCTTGATACGGTCCTTGGAGAAGCCCAGCTTCAGGTCATCGCCGGAGAAGTCGTGCCCACGCAGCGGAACCAGGCTGGAGTTCATGCCGAACAGGCCGTGGTTAACCTCAACGAAGGTAGGCTGGCCGGACTGGTCATCAACGAATACCTCGTTAACATCGCCCAGCTTCTCGCCGTTATTGTCGTATGCGGTTGCGTTAAAGAGGTCCTTAATGTTCTTACCCATTGTCAGTAAATCCTTTCTGCTATTGGTATAGCTATCTTCAAGCAAACAAAAGGACATTTTCTAACCCCAACACGTGGAGTGTGGGGGTGAAAATCTCCAATTGATTGCTGTGACAACCACCATACGGAGAATTCAAAATTTTTCGACCGGCAGAGAAAATTTTTCTGAATTTTGTTCACCGAAATCCGTCTTAATGCAGCTCAGAACAGTTGGTAACGGTTCTATAACATTGGAAACCCTGCACCATAAGCACCCGAACCACGAAAACCGAGTGTCGATTCTCTCGCCCGCAGCGCTTTACATGCACCCCTTCACGATCTCCAAATCGTCCACTGTTCACCACACCCCCAAAATGCGGTGACAGCTACCCCACAGGATTCTCTAAAGAGGGGGTACTTTTTCTCCGAGTATCCACAGGCGGTATACAGGCCCGTACACCCGAACGGGCCTACACACATATTGGTCTAGTGCGCTTTCGCCACAGTGGTCAGCAGAAAACTAAGAAGACTAAGTCTTAGCGGAATAGGTACGGGCGTCGATTTTCCAAGCCAGCCGGTTCCACGTGAATGAACGCACTGCAGCCTGGGTAAAGCTCGTCGAGGGCAACCTCCACTGCGTCTGCAACCTCGTGAGAGTGCATGACACTCCACTCCCCTGGCACCTCCATGGTCAGGTACACCAACCGCTGGCGGCCAGAGGCCACGGTGCGACGATCCGTGAAGTTTACCGAGTGTTCCTGCTCCAGCCGAGCTAGGAGCTGCCTAATGTTCTGACGCTCGTCGTCGGGAAGCGCCTCAGAAAGCAGGCTACTCACCGAATCGCGCAGGAGGCTATAGCCCGTCCATAAGATATTGATGCCCACTGCAAGCGCCACTACAGGATCCAGCCACCACCAGCCAGTAAGGAATACGGCGGCGATGCCGACAAGGACGCCGACGGAAGTCCAGACGTCGGTAAGCAAATGGTGCCCATCCGCCTCCAAGGTGGCGGAACGGTAGCGCTTACCTGCATGTATGAGCGCGATGCCCACCGCGCCGTTGAGCACGGACGAAAGGGTTGACAACGCCAAGCCCCAGCCCGGCTCTTCAATCGGCTGCGGAACAAAGAAGCGTTGGATCGCCGTGTACACGATCATGCCGGCCGCAATAAAAATCATTGCGCCCTCTACCAAGGCGGAGACATACTCGGCTTTGCCGTGGCCAAACTGGTGGTTATCGTCGGCCGGCTTAGAGGCAATCCGGAGGGCATAAAAGCCGGCGACGGCCGCGACGAGATTCACGAGGGATTCGAAGGCATCAGAGAGGAAGCCCACCGAGCCGGTAAACCACGCGGCCAAGGCCTTGAGGATGATGGTAGCCACAGCGGCGGCGATGGATAGCTGCATGAAGCGCTCAAGAATGCGCTGCTCTGAGCCTATGGAGGACATAGTCACTTCTCCCTTCGGTTCGGTTGCGGACCGAAGGTCTCGTTCACGGCCGCGGGCACTGCGGGCGCTGGCTGGCCGGGCTAAACGCCAGTATGTCGACCAGTCATCTCGGAATTAACCGAGGGAACTACTCCCCTTCTGGAAATCCTAACTTTATAGGGCGTGTGACACCGGCGCAAGATCGAAAAAGCCACGGGAAACTCCCGTGGCTAAAATTCGTGAAGCTTTAGTGCTGGCCCTCTGCAAACTCTTCTACCAGCTTGGCGTTAAAGGCTGGCAGGTCATCTGGAGTGCGGGACGAGACCAAGCCCTGGTCGCAGTGGACTTCCTCATCTACCCAGGTGGCACCTGCATTGCGCAGGTCGGTCTGCAGGGACGGGAAGGACGTCAGGGTGCGGCCCTTGAGGGCTTCAGCATCAGCCAGGATCCAAGCACCGTGGCAGATGGCGCCGAGCGGTAGATCCTTGCTCATGTGGTTGCGCACGATTTCTACTGCGGCCTTGTCCAAGCGGATGAGGTCAGCATTATCGGTACCGCCAGGCAGAATGATGCCATCGAAAGACTCGCTAGTGGAGTCAGCGGTAGCGGCGTCAACGGAAATCTCTGTGCCCTTCTTGCCGGTAATGGTGCCGGCCTCTGGGGCGAGGATACGCACGGTAGCGCCTGCGTTCTTCACGGCCTCCAACGGGGAGGTCAGCTCAGAGTCTTCGAAGCCATCGGTAGCGATGATGGCAATGGTCTTGTTATCTAGTTCAGCCATGTTGCAACCTCCTTTGTTCGGGTGCGTCGCCCACAGTAACGCGGAAGTTTCGTCTTCGCTACCTTCTTTTCGCTTCTGCGGACAAGACCCTCGCCCATCGCCAAAACCAAGCTCAGACCGGCGTGGAATTAGCCGCCGATCTTAAAGTCGCACACATCGCCGTCCTGCATAATGTATTCCTTGCCCTCTTGGCGGACCTTGCCATGCGCACGGGCCTCGGCCATGGAGCCAGCAGCTACCAGGTCATCGAAGGAAACGATCTCGGCCTTAATGAACTTCTTCTCAAAGTCGGTGTGGATGACTCCAGCTGCCTGCGGTGCGGCAGAGCCCTGCTTGATGGTCCACGCACGGGCTTCCTTCTCCCCGGCGGTGAGGTAGGTCTGCAGGCCCAAAGTGGCAAAGCCTGCCTTGGCCAGGGTGGCTAGGCCGGGCTCATCTTGGCCTACGGCCTCGAGCAGTTCGCGGGCTTCGTCTTCTTCCAGCTCGAGCAGCTCGGTTTCCGTCTGCGCATCGAGGAATACGGCCTCGGCCGGGGCGACGAGCTGGCGAAGTTCTTCCTTCTTAGCGTCGTCGGTAAGCACGGCCTCGTCCGAGTTAAAGACATAGAGGAAGGGCTTAGCCGTCATCAGGTGCAGATCGCGCACGAGGGAGAGGTCAATCTCGCCCTCCTTCGCTGCGGCGAAGAGGGTGCGGTCATCTTCCAGAATCTCCTGGGCCTTCTTGGTTGCTTCTACCTCGGCAGCCAAGTCCTTATTCTTGCGCGCATCCTTTTCCAGGCGCGGCAAGGCCTTTTCGATGGTCTGGAGATCCGCGAGAATGAGCTCGGTATTAATAACGGAGATATCATTGCGCGGGTCCACCTTGCCATCGACGTGAATGACATTGTCATCAGAAAAGGCGCGCACTACCTGGCAAATGGCGTCTGCCTCGCGAATATTGGCTAGGAACGCGTTGCCCATGCCTTCACCCTGCGAAGCGCCGGAGACGATGCCGGCGATGTCCACGAAGGACACGGTGGCGGGGAGAATGCGCTCAGAGTTAAACATCTCCGCCAGTTGGGTCAGGCGGGAATCCGGCAGCTCCACCAGGCCCACATTGGGCTCGATGGTGGCAAACGGGTAGTTCGCCGCCAGGATCTCGGATCGGGTCAGGGCATTAAACAAAGTGGACTTGCCCACATTGGGCAGGCCGACAATTCCTAGTGTAAGACTCACGGGGCCAATCCTAACGCACCCGCCTTCTTTTAAGGCAAGATGGTGGGGTGACTTCTGATAACCAACCGCTGCCCGATGACCCCCAAGCGGGCCTGGGCGATAAGTTTGATGAAAGCTTCGACATCAGCAAACTGGAGGATGTATCCCCACATCCACCAGGCGATCAGGTAGACCGCTCCGTCATCGCCGGCGAGGTGGTTAAGTCCGCATCCCTATGGGCCGTTCGGCTGCTCATCATCTGCGTATTTCTCTACGCCCTCTACCGTTTGCTGGGTAACTTCTGGCAGGGCCTTTTGCCAGTTCTTTTGGCCCTTATTATCTGCACCGTTCTGGCACCGGTGGCTAAAAAGCTGCGCAATATTGGCCTTCCCGCCGCGTTGGCGGCCGCAGTAACCATTTTGGTTTCTTTCACGGCTGTTGGCGGCCTCATTGCGTTTGTTGCCCCAGATTTCATGCGGCAATCCCGGTCACTGTATTTGCAGACGGTCTCCGGCATCCAAAGCCTGCAGCTCTGGGCCCAGGGCCCACCGCTTAACCT
This sequence comes from Corynebacterium sp. UMB0012, assembly GCF_030216265.1. Lineage (NCBI taxonomy): Bacteria > Bacillati > Actinomycetota > Actinomycetes > Mycobacteriales > Corynebacteriaceae > Corynebacterium > Corynebacterium sp. UMB0012. Next base: position 24,300 of record NZ_JASOKQ010000001.1, on the reverse strand, counting down.
CGATAGCGATGACATGAGTAGCTACATCGACGAGGCGGCGTCCTGGCTGCAGCAGCGCGCCGGTGCCATCGCCGGATCGGTCTTCACCGGCATCGGCACCGCCACCTCCATCTTGGTCACGCTCTTCATCGTGTTAGTGCTGACCTTCTTCTTCCTGAAGGATGGCGCTAAGTTCCTCCCCTGGCTGCGCGATGCCACGGGCAAGCGCGCCGGCTGGCACCTCACTGAGCTACTTACTCGCGCCTGGAATACGCTGGGCGGCTTCATTCGCGCGCAGGCGGTTGTCTCGCTTGTCGACGCCGTCTTTATCGGCATCGGCCTCGCCCTTATCGGCGTCCCCTTGGCTATGGCTTTGGCGATCATCACCTTTATCGCCGGTTTCATCCCGTTCGTCGGCGCGATCGTGGCCGGCGCCCTCTCCGTCACCATCGCGTTGGTCTCCCTCGGCATAACCAAGGCCTTGCTCGTCCTTGGCTTGGTTTTGCTAGTCCAGCAGTTGGAGGGCAATGTCCTCTCGCCTTGGCTGCAGTCCAAGGCCATGGACCTGCACCCGGTCATCGTCCTGGTTTCCGTAACGGTGGGTTCGGCCCTCTTTGGCCTGATAGGTGGCTTCCTCGCGGTTCCGGCGGCCGCGATGTTTGCGGTGGCCTACCGCTACGGCCAAGACATGATGAAGCTGCAGTCGGGCGAAAAGACCGCCGCGGATCTGGACTTTTCTACAGTGGCTGGTTATCTCATCGGCCGCTACACCGAAGACCAAGGGCGTTATAAGCGCGAGGCATGGCTCAAGATGCCGGACTATGCAGCCCCAGAAGGCGCGTTTGCCGACGTCTCCGCGGACGGCGATTCCACTTCCCTCGACGCCGCCCTCAATGTGGAATCCACCCCCAAGGAGCATGAAAAGCCCGGCATGCGCGCAAACCTGCGCCGCGCCCGCGATGCCTTCGAAGGCCTGTTGAACGGAGATTCGAAAAAATAGTGAGTTGTGTCGGCGGCGCGTGCCATGCTGGAAGCCATGACTTCCACTTTGCCCGTGCTGCTACTTTTTATCGGCCTCATCCTCGGCGCGGTAATGGGCTGGCTGGCCCATTCTTACTCCGCTACTCGCTCCGCGCCGAGCGCCGAGCACCGCGCGCTGCAAGACTCGCAGCGCCGCCAAGCCGAACTCCAACCGCTAGAAAAGGCCATGGACCGCTTGGGATTTCAGCTCCAAGAAATTGAGGAAGATCGCACCGCGCTCCTCGCCTCCCTCTCCAGCCAGGTGCAGGCGGTGACCCGCACCTCTTCCCGCCTGACCGAACGCACCGACAAACTAGTGACCGCTTTGCGCTCACCCAATGTGCGTGGCCGTTGGGGCGAGGTGCAACTGGAGCGCGTGGTTGAGCTCGGCGGTATGACCAAACATGTGGACTTTGATTGCCAGGTCTCCGCCCCATTGGGCGGGCGCATCGTACGCCCTGACATGCTCATCCATTTGGCCGGTGGCCGCCACATCATCGTCGATGCCAAGGTTCCTTTTACCTCTTACCTTGACGCCCTGGAAACCGATGACCCGGAAGAGCACGCCGGCTTCCTCCGCCGCCACGCGCATTTAATGCGCGGCCACGTCCAAGCACTATCGCAGAAGGACTATATCGAGGCGTTTCAACCAACGCCCGAGTTCGTTATCCTCTTCGTTCCCGCAGACCCCTTCCTTGATGCCGCATTATCGGTGGACCCGGAACTTTTTGAGTACGCCTTTGAACGCAATGTAGTGATCGCCACCCCCAGCTCGCTTTTTGCCCTCCTGCGCACGGTGGCCATGGGGTGGCACCAGGAAGACATTTCCACCAAGGCTAAGGAGGTCCAGCGCTTGGGGCGCGAACTGTATACACGCCTGAATACGCTTTCTGATCACTACGGCAAGGTGGGCCATAACCTGGAGAAAGCAGTCGAGGCTTATAACGCCACGCTTTCCTCGCTCGATTCCCGCGTGGGCGTCACCGCCCGCAAACTGCATGAGATGGATATCCCGGGCCGCACGGATCGCACCCCGCGGGAGCCCTTGCCTATTGATACCTGGCCGCGCGGGAATTCGGAACTATAAATCCGCCGCTTTCGTGCGTGGAAATAGCCATGGGCCGGCGGCAACCGGTAGGATCTTCCGACGTGTCACAAGCCAAGCAAAGAAAGTCCTCCGCCGCCCAAAGCTCCGGCCTCCCCAGCATCTCGCTGGGCAAGGGTCTTGGGCTGCTCGCGGCAATCTTGCTCACGGGCGCGTTGATTTCCATCCTCATGGGTACCATCGGGTGGACTTACCTCGCGTTCCTCGTCATCGGCTCACTGCTGGTGGCGCTCATCGTAGAAGAACGGGGGCTCTTCCTCACCGTGGCTTCTATCCCCATTGTGTATGCCATAACGGTGGTCCTGGCCGGTTTCTTTATCACCAAGGCCAACTTGCCAGAGGGCGCATCGGCGTTTTCCAAGACGGCGATCGTCACCGCGGCTTTCCCCCTTGTCCAGAGGTTCCTGTGGCTCCTCATTGCCCTGGTGGGCGCGGCAATCATCGCCTGGCTGCGCTGGGCACGCTACCGCAAGACGGCCAAGCGCACCGCCGAAATGGAAACCGCTTCCCGCCGAGCCGACGCCGACCAAGACCGACGCAACCGCGAGGAGCGCCTATCGGTTGCAGACTTGATGGCGCGCGATAAACCGGCAAAGAACTCCAAGCAGTCTCAAGTCGCTCCGCAGCGCGCCCGCGCCTCGCACACGTTGAAGAAATCACGCCCCGCGCCCAAGGATCGCCTACGTGGTCGCGACCGTGAAGAGCGCCGCCGAATACAACAAGAGGAACGCAACAATCCACTGCGCCCGGATCCTGCCCGGCGCGCTGGCGATTCGGTTCCGGCGTCTCAGAAAGAGAAGGAACAGCCCAAGCAAGGTTGGGACGATAACCTCTACGACGAGGATTAAAGCACAAAGAAAGGCCCGTTTCCGGGCCTTTCTTTAGTTTTAACTGCCGTATAGGCCAAGGCTACTTAGGTGCGTGCTGGGCGCAGGTCGCGCGGTAGAGCGAAGGTAATCGTCTCGGTAGAAGTCGTTACCTGCTCTACGTCGCTATAACCACGCTCGTCCAGGAACTCCAGTACTTCGCGTACCAGCAACTCAGGTACCGAAGCACCACACGTTACGCCGACCGTCTGGACGCCTTCCAGCCAGGCTTCGTCGATTTCCTTGGCAAAATCCACGAGGTGGGAAGTTTTGGCGCCTGCCTCGAGCGCCACCTCAACCAAGCGCACCGAGTTGGAGGAGTTCTTAGAGCCCACCACAATCATCAGATCGCACTGTGGGGCGATGGCTTTGACGGATTCTTGGCGGTTTTGGGTGGCGTAGCAAATATCGTCTGAAGGCGGGTTCTCCAGGTGCGGGAAGCGCTCGCGCAGCTTATTGACGATGGTGATGGTCTCATCCACCGATAGCGTGGTCTGGGACAGCCAGATAAGCTTTTCATCCTGCAGGAAATCTGGCAGCTTGGCGACGCCCTCGACGCCATCCACGAGGTGGGTGACCTCAGGAGCTTCGCCAGCGGTGCCTTCCACTTCTTCGTGGCCTTCGTGGCCAACCAAGAGGATGTGGTAGCCATCGCGCTGGAAGCGCTGGGCTTCCTTGTGCACCTTGGTTACCAATGGGCAGGTGGCGTCCAAAGTAAGCTGCTTGCGCTGCGTTGCCTCTGCGCGCACGGCTGGGGAAATGCCGTGGGCGGAGAAGACAAGGTGGGCGCCTTCTGGGGCCTCAGAGGCCTCGTCGACGAAGATGACGCCGCGTTCTGCCAGAGACTCTACGACGTAACGGTTGTGCACGATTTGTTTGCGTACATAAATGGGCGCGCCGTACTTTTCCAGCGCCTTTTCTACGGTCTCGACCGCGCGGTCCACGCCCGCGCAGTATCCGCGCGGGGCCGCGAGAAGTACATTTTTACCATCAGTCATGGCTCCCAGAGTATCGAAACACTACGCAAAACAATAGCGGGGCCTAACGTCACCTTTCTGGCCACCCCGAGCGGGACAATCAACTGCGCTGGCCCCTAAACTAGACGGAAGAACACGGCAGACTGAAGAAAGGGAGGCTGTGTGAATCAACCGGCAAATACTCCGGATACTCCCTGGCCCGTTGGCAAGGTCAATGACCAAGTCAAGGGCTGGATTGAGCGCCTGGGTTACCTGTGGGTAGAGGGTCAGTTGACCCAAATTAACTTCAAGCCCACCTGGAAGCTGTCCTACCTCACGCTGCGTGACGTACAGCAGGAAAAGTCCGTGCAATTAACCTGCCCATCATCGATGCTGCAGTCATTATCGGCGCCGCTGAAAGACGGCGACCGCGTCATTGTTTACGGTAAGCCTGCCTTTTACGCGGGACGCGGATCCTTTTCGCTATGGACCACCGAAATTCGCCATGTGGGCATTGGCGATCTGCTTGCTCGCATTGAAAAGCTGCGCCAACAGCTATCTGCTGAAGGCCTTTTCGATCCCGCACGCAAGCGACCGCTCCCCTACCTGCCACACAAAATTGGGCTGATTACCGGCCGTGGTTCTGCTGCAGAGCGGGATGTGATGGCGGTAGCTCATGACCGCTGGCCAGCAGTGCAGTTCCGCGTCCTCAATACTGCGGTTCAGGGTGCGAATACGGTACCTGAGGTTATCGATGCGCTCCAGCAACTTGATGCGGATCCTGAAGTCGACGTCATCATCATCGCCCGTGGCGGCGGCTCCGTGGAAGATCTGCTGCCCTTCTCGGAAGAAGCACTGCAACGCGCAGTGGCTGCGGCAGGCACCCCAGTAGTCTCTGCCATTGGTCACGAGCCGGATAGCCCAGTGCTCGATAACGTCGCCGACCTGCGCGCGGCCACGCCTACCGACGCCGCAAAGCGCGTCGTGCCGTCTGTGGCCGAGGAACGCGCCATCGTCGCAGAGGCTCGCTCTCGCATGGCGGCCGCGCTGCGCGGCTGGGTGGAAAGGGAACGGCGCGGCCTCGACAACATTCGTTCCCGGCCTGTCATGGCAGACCCGATGACCCCTATCCGTGCGCGCCGCGAAGAGGTGGAGCGCACCCGCGCTACCATGCGGCGAGAGATTGAAGTCATGGTGGAGCGGGAAACCCGCCACGTGGAATCGCTGCGCGCCCGCGTATCAGCATTGGGACCGTCGGCGACTCTCGCCCGCGGGTACTCCATTGTCCAGGTAGTGCCCAAGGACGGTTCCGGGCCCGAGGTTGTCACCTCTTATGAGCAATCCCCGCCTGGCGCTCAACTGCGCATTCGAGTGGGCGATGGCTCTATTACCGCAGTTTCTATGGCCTCCCAGGCCGCCGATTAATCACCAACCGAGGAGAAAATCATGTCCGATGACACCATTGGTACCGGCCAGCCAGGCCAGGATGCTTTTACCCCAGTAGAAGAATTGAGCTATGAGCAAGCCCGCGATGAGCTTATTGAGACCGTGAAGATTCTCGAGCTTGGGCAGATGGGCTTGGATGAGTCGCTAAAGTATTGGGAGCGCGGCGAGGCCCTTGCGCGTGCGTGCGAGGCGCACCTCGACGGCGCGGCGAAGCGTGTGGAAGACGCGCTCGATAAGGCCGAGGACGCAGACGCTGAAGGAGACGAGTAGTGCAGATCTATGGTTATCCAGGCGAGCGCGTGGATTTTGTGTCGAAATCCGCGGCCGCCGGTTCCATCATGGCGGGCGATTCCCGAGATTTCGTAGAAGAATTCTTCGGTCCTGCACACACCCGCGACGATAATGAGGTGAGCTACTTCTCCCGATCCGTGGTGCTGCGCTTTACGGACGACAAAGTACGCGAGATTGCTATTTATCCGCAGCGCTCGCAGCGTGAGCGCATCGATGTCTTTGCCGGAAAGACACGCCTCAGCGGCCTGGATGCGGAGGCTTTGGCGGAGGTTATTGCCCAGTCCGGCGACGGTCTTAGCGCTACCGCCGCGGAAGAAGGCTTGGGCGAGGTTATTTTCCGGCTATAGGTGCGGCGTCGATAAACGCAGCGGTAGCCGCCTCAAAGTCACTGTCGTTCGCGGCGCCGGAGATGATGAGGCGGGCATCGCCCAAATCCGTAACCCACAGGCGGCGCACGGAATCATCGTCGCTTTCTAGCACCCGCACTTGGTGCCCCTTGACCTCGCGGGCGGATTCAATGCCGCGGTAGTTGGAGTCGTACGCCTCGCCCGCTTTATCGGCCGCGACCTGCGTCTGCGTAGATTCCACAAACCCTTGGTCAGCGGTCACCCAGCTGACCACGGTGGCGTTCTCGCCGCCCATATCTACGCGGCGGGCAGCATTGGCCTCCCAGCCCTCTGGCATTTCGGGATTGCGAATTGCACCGACCCCTGCGCGGGCTTGGGTGTCTAGGAAGGTTTGTTCATCCACTTCCTGCACCGCGCCCTGCTGGGTTTCGGAGTTAATTGAGCACAGGCCGGTCGCTCCCACGGCGAGCAGCATCATAATCACCACGACTGCGAGGGACAGGGAGATGTCCTTCGCGCCTTCAAAAATCTTTGGTCTTTCTTCTGCAGCCACGCGCCTTAGTATCGCACGGCCTGCTTTCAAAAAGCCACACGGCCCCTTTTGCCCCGAAAGATCTGTCAATCCCCCACAAATGGGGCGCAAAATCGAACCCATTAGAGCAAAAAAGTGCGAGAATGGAAAGGTAGAGCATCAAGGGGAACACCCCTCGATGAGAAAACTATGGAAGGCAACCACTACACATGTCCGAAAATACGTCTTATCTTCCTGACCGCAACCTGGCAATGGAACTGGTTCGTGTCACCGAGGCAGCAGCGCTCGCTTCCGGCCGTTGGGTAGGCCGCGGCCAGAAGAATGAGGGCGATGGCGCGGCGGTCGACGCCATGCGCAAGCTCATCAATTCCGTAGCGATGAACGGCGTCGTTGTCATTGGTGAGGGCGAAAAGGATGAGGCCCCCATGCTCTTTAACGGCGAAGAGGTAGGCACCGGCGAGGGTGCCGCCATGGATATCGCCGTAGACCCGGTCGACGGTACCCGTTTGATGGCAGAAGGCCGTCCCAACGCTATCTCCGTCATTGCGGCTGCCGAACGCGGAACCATGTATGACCCTTCCGCAGTCTTCTACATGGAAAAAATTGCCGTTGGCCCCGAGGCAGTTGGCGCTATCGACATCAACGAGTCCGTGGAGTGGAATATCCAGTCCGTGGCAAAGGCGAAGAATATTCGCCCCTCCGATCTGACCGTGGTGGTCCTTGACCGCCCACGCCACGAGCAGCTCATCTCTGAAATTCGCGCCGCTGGCGCCAAGGTACGCCTCATCATGGATGGCGACGTAGCTGGCGCCATCGCCACCTGCCAGGATTCGAACTCCATCGACATGATGATGGGCATCGGCGGCACTCCAGAAGGCATCATCACCGCCTGCGCTATGCGCTGCATGGGCGGCGAAATCCAGGGCAAGCTGTGGCCGAAGGATGAAGAGGAAGCAGAAAAGGCCCGTGCAGCCGGCCATGATTTGGACCGCGTCCTTACCACTACTGATCTGGTCTCCTCTGAAAACTGCTACTTCGCTGCCACCGGCGTGACCAATGGTGACATGTTGCGCGGTGTTTCCTACCGCAATTCCGGTGCTACGACCCGCTCGCTGGTAATGCGTTCCAAGTCCGGCACCATCCGCTACATCGACTCCATCCACAAGCTGTCCAAGCTGCAGGAGTATTCCGTAGTGGATTACACCACCCCGACCAAAAACTAGGGTTCACCCCCGAAGGCGGCCCTCCTTTTAGTTCTCCGCCATACTGGATAGCACACACTACCCAATTAACTGAGGTGATCTTCACATGACTGAATACCGCATTGAACATGACACCATGGGCGAAGTTAAGGTTCCTGCAGATGCCCTGTGGCGTGCACAGACCCAGCGCGCAGTGGACAACTTCCCTATCTCTGGCCGTGGCCTGGAAAATGCGCAGATTCGCGCCCTTGGCCTGCTTAAGGCAGCCTGCGCCCAGGTAAATAAGGATTCCGGCAAGCTGGACGCGGACAAGGCCGATGCCATCATTGCTGCCGCCACCGAAATCGCCGAGGGCAAGCATAACGACGCCTTCCCAATCGACGTATTCCAGACCGGTTCCGGTACCTCGTCCAATATGAATACCAATGAGGTTATTGCCTCCTTGGCGCATAACAATGGCGTGGAAATTCACCCAAATGACCACGTGAATATGGGCCAGTCCTCTAATGACACCTTCCCCACCGCCACGCACGTAGCTGCTACGGAAGCTGCCGTCAATGACCTCATCCCGGGCCTGAAGGTCCTCCACGAATCCTTGACCAAGAAGGCCAAGGAATTCGCCGACGTGGTCAAGGCCGGCCGCACCCACCTGATGGATGCCACCCCGGTTACCCTGGGCCAGGAATTCGGCGGCTACGCCCGCCAGATCGAGCTGGGCATCGAACGCATTGAGGCCACCCTGCCGCGCTTGGGTGAGCTGGCCATCGGCGGCACCGCCACAGGTACCGGCCTGAATACCTCCGCTGACTTCGGCGCGAAGGTCACCGAGGAGCTAAAGAAGCTCACCGGCGTGAAGGAACTGAAGGAAGCAGAAAACCACTTCGAGGCACAGGCTGCCCGCGATGGCTTGGTGGAATTCTCCGGCGCCATGCGCTCGATTGCTGTATCCCTCAATAAGATTGCCAATGACTTGCGCATGATGGGTTCCGGCCCGCTGACTGGTCTGGCCGAGATTCACCTGAAGGATCTGCAGCCGGGTTCCTCCATCATGCCGGGTAAGGTCAACCCGGTTATCCCAGAGGCCGTCACCATGGTGGCGGGCCAGGTGGTTGGCAACGACGCAGCCGTAGCCTTCGGCGGTGCTCAGGGCCACTTCGAGCTCAACGTCTTCATCCCGATGATGGCGCGCAACGTACTCGAGTCCGCTCGCCTGCTGGCTAATGCTTCCCGCGTCTTCGCCGATAAGTGCATCGATCACATCGAGGCCAACGAGGAGCGCATGAAGCACTTTGCGGAGTCGTCCACTTCCATCGTGACCCCGCTCAACTCCGCCATTGGCTACGAAAACGCAGCTAAGGCAGCAAAGCACGCCCTGCACGAGAAGATCACCGTCCGCCAGGCCGTTATTGACTTGGGCTTCGTCGACGGCGAAAACCTCACCGAGGAAGAGCTGGATAAGCGCCTCAACGTGCTGAGCATGACCAACCGCGACCGCGATAACTTCTAAGTAATCGCCGCACCGCTTCCCCGCCCGGGCAGGACTCGGGCGGGGTTTTGCATGTCTGGGGTAAGGGGGGCGTCGGCAAGCGCTATGGCATAGCACACATTAGAGGAAACGCACCTCTAAAATCACTACTTTTGCACTTGGTGCAAGTTTGCACCGAGTGTAAAGTTGCCTGGCGTGCAAGAAGAATTATCACTACGCGAGCAGAAGCGCCTCGAGACTCGCCTGCGCATTGAGGATGCCGCCACGAAGCTGGTGGATGAACAATCCTTTAGCGCGGTCACGATTGAGAGGATCTGCGAAGTAGCCGGTATTTCTCGGCGCACTTTCTTCAATTATTTCGATTCCAAAGAATCCGCCGTACTGGGCGCCCCGAGCACCGAGTTTACGGAGGAGATGCGGGAATTCTTCCTCACTGAGCCAACAACCAGCATGGTAGGACTCGTCCTCCAGTTGGTCAGGCAGCATATGGAAGGCCACCACATCAACCCGACCATCCGGGACCGCCGCAAGCGCATCTCTAATGATCCTGATGCGGCCGCGGCGGCAATCAGCCGGAAGCGGGCAAAATCCATTGAGCTTATCGATCTCATTGAAGAACGCCTCACCACAGAACCGGAACTTCGCGTCCTCGATAGCTGCTCCGCAAGTACCGAGGCGATGCTCATCGCCGGCCTCGTCCGCGAGGCACTGTGGCTCGCGATGGCATCCCCCGATGCAGATTGCAGCGAAGAGCTCCATGCGCGACTCGATACTTCCCTCACGCTAATAACAGATTTTATGAAAGGAATGCGATGGTAGATACGGCCGCAAAGGCCCCTTCGCAGGGTCAGTCCCGAGCCGATAACCTCGGGCTCATTTTCTCGGCTTTGATGCTCACCATGCTGATGAGCTCTTTGGGCCAAATGATCTTCTCTTCTGCTCTTCCAACCATCGTTGGTGAGCTGGGCGGCGTCGACCACATGAGCTGGGTCATCTCCGCCTTCCTTGTCACCATGACCATCGCCATGCCCATTTCCGGCAAGCTGGGTGACATGCTGGGCCGCAAGTGGCTCTACATCGGCGGTATCGCCATCTTCGTCGTGGGCTCTACCCTCGGCGGCTTTGCTAACTCCATGACCCTGCTGATCATCGCCCGCGCTGTGCAGGGCTTTGGCGCAGGTTTTATGATGATTTCCTCCCAGTCCATCATCGCCGAGGTCACCTCCTCCCGTGAGCGCGGCAAGTTCATGGGCATCATGGGCGGCGTCTTCGGCCTGTCCTCGGTTCTCGGCCCCGTCCTCGGCGGCTGGTTCACCGACGGCCCGGGCTGGCGCTGGGGCATGTGGATGAACATCCCGCTGGGTATCCTCGCCATTATCGTGTGCACCCTCGTGCTGCACCTGCGCGTGGGTGATGCCGATATGAAGCGCTTTGACTGGCTTGGTGCTACCTTCATCGCCATCACCACCGCCTCCCTTATCCTCATGACCACCTGGGGCGGCACCGAGTACGAGTGGGGCTCTTCCATGATCCTCACCTTGGGTGCCATCACCATCATCGGCGCCATCATCACCGTCTTTGTGGAGCTGCGCGCCAAGGAACCGCTCATCCCGGTTCGCCTATTCAAGAACCGCAACATGGCCCTGACCACCCTCTCCGGCGTGGTACTTGGCCTGGCAATGTTCGGTGTTCTGGGCTACATGCCAACCTACCTGCAGATGGTGCACACCCTGACCCCAACCAAGGCGGGTCTCATGATGATTCCGATGATGGTGGGCCTTATCGGTACCTCCACTGGCGTGGGCTTTATCATCGCCCGCACCGGTCACTACAAGGTCTACCCCATCATCGGCCTGGCGATTACCGCCGGCGCCCTGTTCTGGATGTCCCACCTCTCCGTGGAGACTTCTCTAACGCAGCTAGGCTGCGAATTCCTGGTCTTCGGCATCGGTCTGGGCATGGTTATCCAGGTCCTCGTGCTCATCGTCCAGAACTCCTTCCCGCTGTCCCAGGTGGGTACGGCTACCGCGGCGAATAACTTCTTCCGCCAGATCGGTTCCGCACTGGGTGCGTCCCTGGTTGGCTCCATGTTCATCCACAATATGAAGGATGAGATGGCCACCCGCATGCCTGAGGCTTTCCAGAAGATGGGACCGGAGGGTGCCGCCTACGCGGAGAAGTTTGGCGATGCCAATGGCGGTGCCAATAGCCTCACCCCGGATTTGGTTGCCTCCTTCCCTCAGCCCATCGAGGAAGCAATCCTCAACTCCTATAATGATGGCCTGACCCCGGTCATCGCCCTGATGGTTCCGCTGGTTATCGTCGCCCTCATCCTCCTCCTGCCACTGCGCGAGGAGCGTTTGAAGGAAACGATTGACTAGTGTCACTTTCACCTGCAGAAGTACAGGCCACAAGCCGAGAGCTGCACGCCTTGCGCGATGCACTCCCGCTTGCCGACGCCCCCATTGAATCCGCCCTCGGCTATGCCCCCGGCGGCCTTCACGCGGCGTTGGAAATCCAGTCCGGCCCCATCGAGGCGTGGCGCAAGCCCGCGCGCACTGTACCCCGATCCCGCGCTTTAGCCGCTTGAGCGAGGAAATGCGCTCACAAGCTCAGCGTTGGTTTGGCACCTGGGACGTTCCTGCAGTGTAGCGTTTCCCTCGTTCTAAGGCCTCAGCAAAAAGCCCCTGCCATCGTTACCACGAGTGTGGTTCGAGCAGGGGCTTGTATGCGCTGGGGAAGCTACCGCTTCTTTTCCTCCGGCTTGGGCAAAAGCAGCTCATATACGTCGGTATCGCGCCACTGGCCCGCAAGCTCGCCGTAGGTCATCTTCGCCATATGCGAGTAGGTGCCTACTTTCACGAAGCCACGCGACTTATGCAGCCCCGCAGAACCTTCATTTTCAGGGAAAATCCATGAGTGGATGGCCCACTTGTGCAAGTCCTGGCACACCTCGATCAGGCGGTCTAGAAGTGCGCCGCCAATGCCGCGTCCTTGTGCCTCGGCTCCTAGGTAGATGGAGTCCTCCACTACTCCGTGGAAGACGGTGCGGGTAGATACCGGTGCCGCGGAAACCCACCCCAAGACCTTAGAATCATCATCTGCTTCAACGGCCACATGCACCGAAGGCATGATCTTGCCAGCTTTAAATTCTTCAAAGGTCAGGGATCGGGTCTCATAGGTAGCGTGCCCAGTATTGAGCCCCTGTTCATAAATCTCTCGCATCTGCGGGTAGTCCGCCGCGGTAAAGGGGCGGATGCGGAAATCTTTCTTCTTGTCGTCCGAAGACGTCTGCTTAGCGTTCTCGCTCATATACAACATTATTACTGGGCTATGCCCAGCTTCGCCACGCTGTACGCATAAGGATCGCCAAACGCGAACGAACTCGAACTAGTTGCCGCCTTCCAATAGGTCAGTGACGAGCTCCGCAATGGCAGAGCGCTCAGAACGCTGCAGCGTAATATGCGCAAAAAGCTCATGTCCCTTGAGCTTTTCAATCACTGCTTGGACTCCGTCGTGCCGGCCCACGCGAAGGTTGTCGCGCTGCGCCACATCATGAGTAAGAACTACTCGCGAGCCCTTCCCCAACCGGGAAAGCACAGTAAGCAAGACGTTTCGCTCCAAGGACTGCGCCTCATCCACGATGACAAAAGCATCATGCAGCGAACGACCGCGAATATGCGTCAGGGGCAAGACCTCGATGAGGCCGCGCTCGTGCACCTCTTCCATGACGTTGTCAGACACCAAGCCCTCCAAGGTGTCATAGACCGCCTGCGCCCACGGGTTCATCTTGTCCGATTCAGTGCCCGGTAAGTATCCCAGCGACTGCCCGCCAACCGCATACATCGGGCGAAAGACCACAATGCGCCGGTGCTCCCCGCGCTCGAGCACCGCCTCCAAACCGGCGCACAGCGCAAGTGCCGACTTGCCGGTGCCGGCGCGGCCACCGATAGAGACAATTCCTACGTTTGGGTCCATCAGCAAATCCAAAGCGATACGCTGCTCCGCGGAGCGTCCCTGAAGGCCAAAGGCATTGATATCACCACGTACAAGCTCGACCACGCCATCAGCACTCATGCGACCCAGCGCGGATTGCGCACCCGCCGCCAAGGTCAAGCCGCAATGCACCGGCAGATCCTCCACGGCGGTACCCTTGTCAGTTTCGACGCCGTCTAGCATGACTTCCCCATCACGATAGAGGGCATCGATGACATCCGAGCTAGTTTGCACCGTCGCCATTCCGGTATAGCCGGTCAAGACTACGTCCTGGGCGTGGTACTCATCCGCTTGCACGCCTACCGCACCGGCCTTCACACGCAGCGGCACGTCCTTCGTGACCAGCACGGTGTCCTTCCCTTCGTGCGCAAGGTTGAGAGCGCACGCCAAGATGCGGTGGTCGCCTTCTGGCCCGCGGAACGCGGTAGGCAGCAAGGATTGGTCTTGATGGTTCAATTCCACGCGCAGGGTGCCGCCATCCACGTTGACGGGAACCGGCTGGTCTAAGGCCTCATAGGTAGCGCGCAGCTCCTCCAAAAAGCGAAGAGCTTGGCGGGCGAACCAGCCAAGCTCCGGGTGATGACGTTTTCCTTCTAGTTCAGAAATAACTACAACGGGAAGGACCACATCGTGTTCTGCAAATTTGCGCAGGGCCCAAGGGTCAGACAGCAAGACCGAAGTATCCACTACATAGGTCTTGGTAGCGACGGTGTTAGCAGTAGCGGCAAGCGGAGTAGAAAGTACAGAGGGACGAGACATGATGGCAGGGTTCTCCCTTAGTGTGCGGTAGATCAGACTTCTTCCGAATCACCCCGAATCCCCGGGGTTGCCACCCAAAGTAGGCACCGAAGGTTGAAATTACATGGGTGCAAGATGAACATTAAGAAAACGAAAAATCCCTCCGCAGCACATGCTGCAGAGGGAGGAGCTCTAAAGGACCTTTTTACTTCTCTACGGAAGAGGTGAACTTGCCGCTCTCGTCCTGGATCCAGGAGATTACGCCATCGTCGAACTGCTGGGTCCAGCCCTTGCCCTGAGCAGCCTTTTCCTCAGCAGCCTTAGGCAGGCCTACCTCAGAGTCCAGGCCGCCCTGCTCCTTCCAGGTTTCAGCAATCTTGCCGACGATAGGCTGAGCGCCCTCATCGTCGTCGAAGGTCAGCAGGTTGCCGTTATCGAAGTTAGCGAGGAACTCATCATCGTCACCCTGCTCGATGCTCTTTACGTCGCCCCACTCAGCCTTCTTCTCTTCAATAGCGGAAGCGAAATCAGCCGGAACGTCTACGTCACCGTTAGCGGTAGCGATGGACTTGGTAGCGCCGTCCTTGTCGTCGGCGTCATCCTTGTCGTCGGCGTCGTCGGAAGCGTCCGCATCGTCGGCGTCATCCTTGTCGTCCGCGTCATCATTGGAAGTAGCCTCAGCAGCAGCGGAGCCAGCAGCGTCGGTAGCGTCTGCTGCTACGGAGCCGGCGGAATCCTTAGCATCGTTAGCTGCGTCCTCGGCATCGGAGCACGCTACGAGAGCAACGGACAGGGTTGCGGCTGCAAAACCACCTGCGATGCGACGGGTCATCTTCTGCATTACTGCATCATCCTTTCATCAAGAAAGTAAGTTAATTCTAAATTTATTGTTAAATCGCCCTTCATGACGAACGACGCCCACCGTAACGACGACTCCCAGCTGGTGCCACCCACCCGGACAGGAAGTAGACAGCAAACAGTAAAGGGCTACTTACGTTTGCGCTGCTTAGGGGCCTTCTTTTTCTTTTGTAACGAATTGTTAACGTTTCTCCTCGCCTGCTTCGCCTTCGCCTTTTCCCTGGCGCTGCGCCTCGGCTTCTCTTGGCGGGAGGAACGCGCCGTGCGGCCCTTAGCGACGCCCACGAAGTCCTGAATTGCCTCCCCGTCATCGTCCTTGCGCCACACCAATGCAATCTCCGTCACCGGCACGGACTCGTCCTTAAGGCTCAACGGCACCACCTGCTTTTTGCTCAGGACCTTCAACAGGGGCCGCGGCGCAATCGCGATACCCACATTGGCCGCCACTACCTGCAGAGCGTCGCGGACTGCGGGGACATCGACAAGCCCGGAATCGGCGAGGCGGTAGTTGAGGTGTTCATCGGCGACGTCGGCAAGCGCAAGCTCCTCGCCCACCTCCGCATAGACTGAGTCTTTGGGAACGGCAATGCCAGGAGCCTCTTTATAAAGTCGCACCACATGAAAGGTTTCATCCACCCGCGCATCCGGCAAGCGCGCAAGGGCTAGGTCCACCTCGCCGGCTACCAGCGGGGCTAGCGCATCGTCCGCATCAACGGTGTACAAGCCACCATGAGCAGTATTTTCCTCGAATCGGCGGAACCACTTTCCAGGTTCTGTACCGGTGGCAAAAGCTAAGCGCAGCATAGAGGACAGTCTACTGAAAGTGCTACGGTAAAAGCGTGACTGAAGAACAAAAGCAACCATCCGGCACCGCCATGCGTGCCCAAACCGCGGCGAAGAAGCTAGGCATCTACCTGCCCGCCGCGCCGGACGAGTTCCAAAATAGTGCCATTAGCCACGAAGAGCTGCGCGAATTGCAGCATAACCCACCCGAGTGGCTACAAACCTTGCGCCGCGAAGGCCCCCATCCCCGCCCCGAGGTTGCCCATAAGCTGGGCATCTCTGTTACCGCGCTCAAGAAGAACGATATGGATAAGCCGCTGACCACAGCGGAAATCAATCAGCTCCTCCAAGAGCAGCCGGAATGGCTCCAGCAGGCCCGCGCCACCATGGCGCAGGCCCGTGGCCATGAGGTGAAGGACTAGACCAGCTTCCAGTCCTCGAGGCCCTCATACAGCGGGTAGTGCTGGGCAATCTTGTCCACACGAGCACGCAGGGCCTCTACATCGGCATTCTTGCCCTGCACCAGAGCAGTACCGATAATATCTGCAACCTCGGTGAAAGCTTCGGCATCGAGGCCGCGGGTTGCTAGCGCAGAAGTACCAATGCGCAGGCCGGAGGTGACCATCGGCGGACGCGGGTCATTCGGTACGGCATTGCGGTTAACGGTAATGCCTACCTCGTGCAGCAGATCCTCTGCCTGCTGTCCATCCAATTCGGAATTGCGCAGGTCTGCCAAGACCAAGTGCACATCGGTGCCGCCGGTCAGCACGTCCACGCCAGCCGCCTTGGCATCTTCTGCGGTAAGGCGCTCTGCCAGAATGCGAGCACCCTCCAAGGTGCGCTCCTGGCGCTCCTTGAATTCCTCGGTAGCGGCAATCTTCATAGCAATGGCCTTGGCAGCGACCACGTGCATCAGCGGTCCGCCCTGCTGGCCCGGGAAGACGTTGGAATTGATCTTCTTGGCATAATCCTGCTTGGCCAAAATCATGCCGGAGCGCGGACCACCCAGGGTCTTATGCACGGTGGTGGACACGATATCCGCGTGAGGCACTGGGCTCGGGTGCAGGCCAGCAGCAACGAGGCCAGCAAAGTGGGCCATATCTACCCACAGGTAAGCGCCGACCTCATCAGCAATTTCACGGAAGGCCGCGAAATCCATGGTTCGCGGGTAGGCAGACCAGCCGCCGATAATGACCTTCGGCTTCTCCTTCAGCGCCTGCTCGCGCAGCTTATCCATGTCCACACGCATGGTCTCTGGGTCCACCTCGTAGGCGGCGACATCATAAAGCTTGCCAGAGAAGTTCAACTTCATGCCGTGGGTAAGGTGGCCGCCGTGAGCCAGGGACAGGCCCAAAATCTTGTCGCCAGGCTCAGCAATGGTGGAAAGCACCGCGGCGTTCGCCTGCGCACCCGAGTGCGGCTGAACGTTGGCGAATTCCGCACCAAAGAGTTCCTTAGCGCGGTTGCGGGCTAGGTCCTCCACGACGTCGACATGCTCGCAGCCGCCGTAGTAGCGGCGACCCGGGTAGCCCTCGGCGTACTTGTTAGTGAGCACGGAGCCCTGTGCCTGGAGCACGGCGCGAGGCACAAAGTTCTCAGAAGCGATCATTTCCAGGGTTTCGCGCTGGCGGGAAATCTCTCCCTGAATTGCGCCGAATACATCCGGATCGAGGTCGCGGAGGTCAGAGGTAAAAGAAGCCATAAAGGTGTGGTCCCCTTCTCAAAATCTTGCGGTATGGGCTGCTGCATATCTTATCGTGCCATGCAGCCTTAGGGGGCATACTTTTACCCACGGATTATGCAAGTGCGACAATAGAGCCATGGCGCGCACATTGGATTCGAGTCCCTACCTAGATTTTGACCGCGAGACCTGGCGTGAACTGCGTAAATCCATGCCTCAGGTGCTCACGGAAACCGAGGTGGAGAAACTTCGCGGCCTAGGAGACCGCATCGACCTAGACGAGGTAGCTGATGTCTACCTCCCCCTCTCCCGTCTCATCCATATGCAAGTCATGGCACGCCAGCAGCTCACCACGGCTACCGAATCCTTCTTAGGCAATCCTCCGACGCACGTTCCCTTTGTCATCGGTGTGGCCGGTTCTGTGGCAGTGGGAAAATCCACCACCGCCCGTCTCCTTCAGGTGCTGCTGCAACGCTGGGAGTCCCACCCCAAGGTGGCCCTCGTTACTACCGACGGCTTCCTCTTCCCCACCAAGACTCTCAAGGAACGCGGCCTCATGCAGCGCAAGGGATTTCCGGAATCCTATGACCGGCGCGCACTCCTCCGCTTTGTCACGGACGTAAAATCAGGAAAGCCATTTGTCAAGGCACCGCTTTATTCCCACATCACCTATGACATTGTGGACGGTGAGTACCAAGAAGTTCACCAGCCCGACATCCTCATCCTGGAAGGGCTCAACGTGCTACAAACGAGCCCCACGTTGACCGTGGCGGACCTCTTTGATTTCTCGGTCTATGTTGATGCCCGCACCGATGATATCGAGCAGTGGTATATCGACCGCTTCCTCACCCTGCGCCACACCGCTTTCCGGGAGCCTAACGCCCACTTCTCTGCCTTTGCAGACATGAACGATGAGGAAGCCCGCGCCCAAGCCCGCGAAATTTGGCAGTCCATTAACCTGCCTAACTTGGTGGAAAATATCCTGCCCACCCGTGTGCGAGCCTCCCTCGTGCTCAAAAAGGGCTCGCATCACTTGGTAGAACAGGTACGAATGCGCAAGCTCTAGAGCCTATTTGCCAAAGCGGCGCGAACGTTGGGAATAATCCCGCAAGGCGCGAAGGAAGTCCACCTTGCGGAATGCTGGCCAGTAAGTATCCGTGAACCAGATTTCGGAGTACGCGGCCTGCCACAGGAGAAAGCCCGACAGGCGTTGTTCACCAGAGGTACGGATCACCAAATCCGGGTCCGGAAGTCCCTTGGTATACAGGTGCTCCCCAATGGATTCTGCGGTGACGCGGTCCGCCATCTCCGCTGCGGTAGTTCCCTTCTCTGCTTCCGCACGCACCAAGTTCTGCACGGCGTCCACAATTTCTTGGCGCCCGCCATAGCCCACCGCCACATTGACGATGACACCCGTATTGTCCTCGGTTTCCGCCGCCGCCGTCACCATGCGCTGGCGAACATCATCCGGGAGTAGATCGAGGTGGCCGACCAAGCGCACCTGGCAGCCGACGTCGTTATGGGATAGGTGCGTGACCACGTCCGAGATGATGTCAAAGAGCAGCTCTACTTCCTGCTCGCTGCGTTTCAGGTTCTCCGTGGACAGCAAATAAATGGTGACCACTTCGATATCGGTATCGCGGCACCACGAAATCATCTCTCCGATTTTCTTCGCGCCTTGGCGGTGACCATGGCTGATATCGGTAAACCCAGCCTCACGCGCCCACCGACGATTGCCATCGGCCATGATGGCGATGTGCTTAGGCTGCGGCTTGCCCTTGATCAGGCGCGCCAGACGCGCTTCATAAGCTGGGTAGGCCAGCTGCTTGAGAGAACTCACGCTCATCAGTCTATCCGCCTAGAAAATGGACTTCTTGCGGTTATCGTAAATGCCGGCTTCCTTCATCGCCTCATCCACGGCTTCCTCATCGAACGGATCGATTCCGTGGTCCTCCGCAAACATCATGCGGCGGCGAAAGCGTGAGTAACGGCGATGGAAATTCCAGCCCGCAAACAACACCGCAACTCCCATAAGCGCCAAGATCAGCAGACCAATGGGCGAAGCTTTGCCAAATTCAGGGCCCATTGGGCCACCTTCGGCGCCCTCGGTTCCTTGGGCGAGTACAA
This sequence comes from Corynebacterium sp. UMB0012, assembly GCF_030216265.1. Classification (NCBI taxonomy): domain Bacteria; kingdom Bacillati; phylum Actinomycetota; class Actinomycetes; order Mycobacteriales; family Corynebacteriaceae; genus Corynebacterium; species Corynebacterium sp. UMB0012. Next base: position 4,887 of record NZ_JASOKQ010000001.1, on the reverse strand, counting down.
ATACGTCATGTGCGGCAAACACGAAAGAGCCATACATGCTCATGTCTTAGGCCTCCTCTTCCTCTTTGATGCCGGCAAAAAGGTCATTTTCTGGCAGGGAGGTAGAAACGCGAGTCTTCACCAGCTCAAACTCCTCGGTGGGCCAAAGGCGCTGCTGTGCCTCCACCGACGTCGCCAAGAAGGCACCCGCCGGGTCGATCTGCGTAGCGTGCGCCCGCAAAGCCTCCTCGCGATTGCTGAAGTAATCCGCGCATTCCACCTGGGTGGTTACACGCGCCATGATATCGCCAAAAGTGGTATCCCAGCGCGCCAGCATCGGTCCATAGGGGCTGGTATTCCCCTCTTCTAACAGCAAATCATGGAACATCTTCATGCGCTGGTAGACGAAACCGTGCGAGTAGTAGAGCTTCAGCGGCTCCCACGGCTTACCTAGCTCTGGGTGGTACTCGGCATCGCCCGCCTTCTCCCACGCGATCATGGAAGCCCGGTGCACCATTAGGTGGTCTGGGTGTGGGTAGCCACCATTTTCGTCATAGGTAACAATGACGTGTGGACGAAATTCGCGGATAACCTGGACGTATTCCTGCGCAACGGTGTCATCCCCCAGCAACGCAAAACAGCCCTCCGGCAGCAATTCCTCCATAGTCTTGCCTTCAACCGGGTCCGGCAATCCGGAATCAACGTGGCCCAGCCAGCGATGTTGTACGCCCAGCGCCCGCGCAGCGTTAGCCATCTCTTCCCGGCGCACCTCGCCCATCTTTTCCTTGATTCCCGGGCGATCCATGGCGGGGTTAATCACATCGCCGCGCTCGCCGCCGGTACAAGTCAGCACCAAAACCTCATTGCCTTCTGCGGCATAGCGCGCGGTGGTTGCAGCACCCTTAGATGATTCATCGTCTGGGTGCGCGTGGATAGCTAGTAGGCGAAAATCGCTCACTGAAAATCCATCCCCTTATTAATCTAGGTTCTTTGAACAGATGATTATCCTAGTAGATAATTGGAAAACAGTGGTCCTCGGCTAGAGTGGAAGCTATGACTTCCGCCGGAAAATCTCGCTCAGCCGCTCGCTACGGCTCCCGCGGCTCCTCTGAAAAGAACTCTGGTAGCTGGACTAATAGGGCGCTGGTGCTCATCTTTGTCGCCATTTTTATCGCGCTTATTTTCTTCGGATTCCGGTACTTCCAGGAAAAGGAGCGCGTGAACGCACAGGTGTCCATCGTGACCCAGGAGGTTTTGAGCGATGATTCCACCCGCGTCTGGGTCGATGTCACCCGCAATCACACCGATGAAGATGCTTATTGCATTGTCCAGGCATTTGACTACTCCAAGTCCGAAGTGGGCCGCCGCGAATTCCCTGTTCCCGCGGGCGGAAACGAAACCCAGCGCATCGCTGTCGACGTCCCGACCAACGCTCGTGCCGTAGCCGGCGGGGCCTATGGTTGTTCCGGCAATATCCCCGAATACTTGGATATGGATAACCCTGACTACGCGGAAAGCCGCTAGCCGGGTGTGCTAGGATTTGTAGCGCCTAGAACTGGGCATATGCCCGGTTCCATTTTTACTTATAGCCCCAGGGATTAGCAGGGGCTTTGACCACAATTCCTATCTACGGAAGGTTGCAGAATGGCTGAGCAGCAAAAGCAGTACATCACCCCAGAGACCAAGGCAAAGCTCGAGGCCGAGCTGCAGGAGCTCATCGACCACCGCCCAGTAGTCGCGGCTGAGATCAACGAGCGCCGTGAGGAAGGCGACCTCAAAGAGAACGCCGGTTACGACGCCGCTCGTGAGATGCAGGACCAGGAAGAGGCCCGCATTAAGCAGATTTCTGAGGTTCTTGCGAATGCCACCACCGAGCGCGGTGCTGTTCAGGAGGGCGTCGCCCACACCGGTTCCGTAGTTCACGTTTACTACAATGGTGACAAGGACGATAAGGAGACCTTCCTCATCGGTACCCGCGCCGCTGCTTCCGATAACAAGGACCTAGAAACCTATTCCGAGCAGTCCCCGCTGGGCGCTGCCATCCTTGGCGCACAAGAGGGCGAGACCCGCGAGTACACCGCTCCGAATGGCAAGACCATTTCGGTCACCATCGAATCCGCAGCGCCGTATGATTCTGCTAAGGCCGCTGCTCCACGCGAGTCCTAAACTTTTAACCACATACCACTCTGGAGAAAGAGCACATCCCCATGAAGAAGTTCTCCCGTTTCGCCGCCGCTGGCCTGGTCTTCACCGCTGGCCTCTCCCTCGCTGCTTGCCACCCACCTAACCAGCAGGATTCTGATTCCAAGGTAGAAAATGCCTCCACCTTCACCGGTGAGGCCCCGATGCAGAAGGATGCTGAAACCAGCTCTTCCGCACCCGAGACCGTTATTGAAGAGGAAGCACCTGTAGTCCAGTCCGGTGTTCCAGAAGAGCCAGCACAGCCGCACTTGAACGGCACCGCCACCGAACTGCCACAGCAGTAATATGGCTTGAAGGGCCGAGGGATTTCCTCGGCCCCTTTTTATGCTATTTTTCTGCGTCCACTTCCCGCACCCAATCCCCGATGACACCGGGTACGACAGCGGGCGGCTCCCCCAGGAGGTCGCGCTTATTCGGGTCCCTTTCGACCTGCGTGGTCACGGACTTTACGCGCTTTTTCTCACTGTCTTTGCCTCCGCGCATCCCCATCATTGGACCATAGGCTCGCGCCCCGCCGGTTGAGCGGCCTGCATTGCCGCCGCGCGCTGCCACAGCACTTTCACTGCCGCCTGTTCCAAGACCAAGGCCGCCACCCACGCCGGGCCGCATGCCCGCACCAGCACCGTTTCCTGCACCGCTGCCGAGACCAGCGCGCATGCCCGAACCGCCGCCGATTGCATTGCTATGGCCAGCGCGCACGCCTGAACCGACACCGGCGTAGGGCGCTCCGGCTCCTCGTCCAAAGTGCTGGCCCGACTGCGCTCCTCTTCTGGCACGCGCAGTATCGACGTTGCCACTTACCTTTCCTGCGGCGGATCCAATTCCGCCTCGTGGCGACTGATCGCCGAGTACGCCTCGGCCTGCATCCCCGGGCCGTCCGGCTGCCATCATCGGCGCCATCCCAGCATTGGCGGATTGCGCTGTAGCTGTCGGCGCCATCGCACCGCTGTTATTAAGCGCGCCTGAATGTGCTCCTGCGGCAACCGGGTGCGCTGTACCACCAGGAACCTGCCCCATCGCCCCGTTCGGCGCAGTTACACCCGGCATGGATGCGCCTTGGGTGGACACTTCATTTCCGCCGATGGCTATCTGGTCTCCCAGGCCAAGCTTTTCCAGCGCATTCCTGCCGCTAGTATGCATCTGCTGGTGAAAATCATTAATTTCTTGTGGGCTCATCCCCACCGCTTCTAGCCCGTCCACATTGCCATTGACGACGTCGAAGTTCCCCGGCCCCAAATCACCTCGCGCGATCGCTTCCGCAATCTTTTTTGGCCATACCACGGCATCGGTGGTGTAACGCTGCCCATCACCGTCAACTCCGGCAAGGCCCGCATCGACGCCGCCGCCTCCCGACGCCGGCGATTGTTCCATCAAAGCGTGCTGGTACGGCATTGCCTCTACCGCGAAGCGCTGCAAGTCAGGTTGCAATGCGGCCAATGCGGCCTTTTCCGCAATTTCGCGCTCGACCGGTTCTGGAATGGCCATCACTTCCATCGCCATGGCCATCGCAGTAGGCTGCATGCCCATCAGCTTGGCGTGGAATCCGGTTAGCTTCTCCCCCATTACCTTGGCATTTGCCACAAAGTGGCTTCCCGACGCCGCCACTTCCCGAATCTTTGCCGCCGCCCTCGACGTGGCTTCGCTGTCGTTCTCGCCTTCCAAAGACCCGGCTGCTTCCTGTAACCCGCTAACGATATCGTCAACTTCCGACGCCAACGAGCTCCACCGTGCATTCGCCTCCGACACATTCCATATCTGCGTCGACATGAGGTCCGTAGCCAGCTTCACAATGTCCGTACCGACATTCACCACCGGCATGGAAAACCCAAATGGGCTGTACCCCGGCTCCGGCTGGTTCATTATCGGCATCGACTCAATGCCAATATCCCCACCCGCATCCGCGATCTCCATTCCCCGACTATTCGCGTCCTCCTGCGCCTGAAATCCTCGAGCCTCCTGCCCCAAAGAATCAGAAAGCCACTCAACCTGTGCCGCAAAATTCAATAGCGATTGCTTCGCAGATCCCGGGTCACTATCCAACACACGTTCGTGAACATCGCCTACGTGATCAATTCCAGATACTGATGAAAAACTTGCATTTAGCGGGCTATTGGCATTGTTTCTTAATTCCTGTGATCTACGAAAGAGATCCCCGATGCTGCTCGTCGTTCTGCGAATACTTGAAATGCTTACGCGCATTATTCCCCCAAATTTAGCTAAGCTGTTTTATTAATGAAGCTGTAAGATTGCACCGCTCTTTAGTGGTTGACTGGGTGCCAATGTCATTTACGCCGACGATTACTGTTCCTCGTTCAGTCGAAACATATCCGTCACACTGGGTTTCTCCGAATATTTCCGATCTATAGATCTGTATTTGTTTGCCTTCCACCCCACGACTTTTATGCTGGAGTTCCTCATTCAAATTGAAAGTATCTATTGAATTCGAATCACTGGCCAGCGAAACGAGAACACCCTCCGAAAAATTTGTCCCATTCGACTCAAAGTTACAGAAAGTACTCCCCGAGTCCTTTCGGTAGTCAAGTGGACTAGGCTTCAACCCAATACCTTCTAATTTGTTACCCGCAATTTCCGTACACGGATCAAAAAGCTCGAAGCTCGGGTCTGCCGGATCGAATTCCCCCAGTGGCGGTAGGACGCCGGAAGTGTCTCCCGACCCCGTGGCGCCGGCCTCCCCCGGTTGGCCGG